>NZ_MU078697.1 GCF_014078525.1 Nitrosopumilus sp. b3 | reverse complement strand
CTGTTCTTGTGAAGTTGGTTTTGCTTGAGATGTTGGAACGGCTTCTCTAACAATGACTTCTTTTGGTTCTGCTGTTTCTCCCCCAACTACATAGCCACCTAGAAATGCAGAGACAATAGCAACTGAAACTATTGCAAAAATTAGTTTGTTGAATGTTGATTTGTTTAAAATTATTTTTGGATTTTGTGTTTTATCTTCAACAAATTCAAAATCATCCACAATTCCAATAATTTTTCAAGAAATATAATTACATGGCTTTACAATTGTAAAATACACTGTTAATTAGGATGTTGTGACATCATCTATGATGAAAGTTTGTAATTATTGTAAAAAGGAATTTGATGATAGGGCTAGTGATTTTTGTTCATCTAAATGTGCAATAATCTACATGTCTAACAAAGACAAAAAACTTTGATCAATTATATAATCATGGATAGTTTGAACACTAATTTCACTATACAAATATGCTTAAGTTCATAAAAAATTTAGAATATTAGTGACAGTAAAAATCATCGGCATTATAATTCTGGCAGCTATAATATCATTTGTGGCATATGAAGCGTATTCTGTAAATAATCCACAGATAGATCCTGAGAAATCTAAAAAAATTCAGGAATTAGTTTCACTTCAATTAGAAAATTGTATTAGAGAAAATCATTCCATAGAACTCTGTGATGCTTCATTAGAAGAGTTTGCTGAATTGGCCAGATTAGAACTTGGTAAAGAACAGCAATCAAATATTATCCCTACAGTTATTCAGGAAATTTTGAGAAATATGGGGTTTGAGATAGAATCTTAATCGTCTAGTTTTAGTTCAATTCCTAAAATGCTTGAACCTTTCTTGGAAATAATTTCTTTATGAAATATAATTTAACTTAAAAATTTCAATTTTTGATCCTAATATCAGACATGATAATTTTGATCATATGTTTATATTATTTTCATTCATACAATATGGGTAATAGCCAACTAGAAAGAAAATGATTTGAGTAATCAAATCAATGTTTGATCTTTGGGTCATACTATGTCTAGATGACTGTTATCTGCTTCCTAAGACATTCATCTTTACATCGATACAAAATTATTTGTTAGAGGAAGTGTGGGATCGTGATTCTGTTCAATACCAGATGATTGCACAAGACCTTGAAAAGTTTGGAGTTATACAAGGTGAATCGCATCTTACCAGTAACTTTTGAATTAATAGTGAAGTATAACATTAAAAAATTGTATTAAAAATATTTGAACATATAGTAATTTCAGGCTTGATACTTTTCAAAAAAATAATCATGATCCTTTTGGATTCCCCGATTCGAATTTTGTTTTGTTAGAAAAATAAAAAATTGTTACTAGTCTAATAATCCGCTAGCAACAAGATAAGCACCAATTATTCTAAAAGTTGATTGACAATGCCCACAAATAATAAATGGTTAGGGTATTTTTTCAATGTAATCTTAATATTTTCAACATGACATTTAGGGCAGAATACATTTGAGTCTTTTTTGATAAAAATCAAGTAGAAAAATTGGTCAATATCTTCTGACTAATCTTTGGTTTTTATTACCATTTTTAAAATTTTTACCATTGACTGATAAAGAGTCTACAAAACTATCAATTCGTGAGATTGCAATAAAAGGCACAGTAATTGCATTGATTGTTACTATTCCATCACTTTCTACATTTGTTGTCGTGTGGATGATTCTTGATAATCTCTTTTTAGGTGTGATATTGGGTGCTTTTGTTCATTTTATTGCAATGGGATTCTCTTTAAAAATTTCTAAGAAACTATTAGTCAAAAAATAGATCATTTATTTCGTTGTAACTTATTTTCTAAATGATGGATCTCTCAAAAATTGAAAATGATTTGATCTCTGAAATTAAATTAGAATCTGTTCAAGCCAAAGTCTATTTGTTAATTACATGTTATGGTAAAATGTCTCCGGTAAAAATTGCTGAAAAATTAAAAATATCTGAAGAAGTTGCTAAAAAAGCATCTAGAGATTTAATGACTTTGGGTGCATTTATTGATATTTCTGAAACTGAGTTTGAAGCAATGCATCCTAGATTCACTGCCATCAATATGTATAGAAAATTATGTGAACGAGAAAATCGATCTTTTGGACGAAATAAAATTGTTGATAATATAGGAGTAATTTTAGAAAAGCCTTATGATGATGCAAGAACTAAATAATGCTATTGATGGATGACCAACATTGAGTGTTGACCCTGAAACCTGCAAGCATCAGCCAGTTTACTTTGGAGTAGTAAACATCAATGTAGATGAGAGAACTATAGGTTCTGTTGATGTTTGGAGATGTGGTGTTTGCAAGAAAAGATTTTGTGAAGAAAAACAATTAGGCATTGAGGAAATTGCAGATCTAGTTGGAATGCCAAAAATTGATGCTGATGCAAAATGGGGAGTGACAATATGCAAATTACAACAAGGGAAATACAAATGGAAGTTAGTGAGACTCAAAGAAAATGGCGAACTAAAGCATGAATGCTTAGATGAGAAAATCATTCCCCTCAAAATAAATAATTATAAAATTGAAGATGAAAAGCATTGGAGCTTTTTAATTGATGATAACATAAACAAGGCCGTAGAAATTTAATTCCTAAAATGGATCTTAAAGTTCACATTAATAATATTCATGGAAGCCAGATGGCTGCGAAAATTACTGGAAATTTCACTTTGGATAATAATGAATTTCGTTTCACCGCTATTGCATTTGGCAGAATTGGGGGACAAAATGTTGGTGCAAAGCTTTCTGATGCTACAGAAAAAGAACTAAAAAAATTAGGATATGATGTTGATGAAGTTATAGACTCACTTCAAAGGAATTTACTTCAAGGAGATCTTACACTTCCTGAGGGTCTTAAAAAAGAGTCATTTGTTGATGACTAAAATTCTGCTTCCTCTAACGCCTTAGCACACGAGCAGCTTCTAGTTTTAGGAATTTGATCAATTAATTTTGTTAACACTTCCTTTGTTTTTTCTACATTTTTTGATAAGGTCTCTAAAACTTCTTTAGCTGTAACAGGTTTTTCTGCCCATACATCATAATCTGTTACTGTTGAAATTGACGCATAACACATTTGTGCTTCACGAGCTAACTGGCATTCAGGAACTAATGTCATTCCAATAATGTCTGCACCTGTTGTTCTATAAAATTTTGATTCTGCTTTGGTTGAAAATCTTGGACCTTCAATGCAGACATAAGTGCAATCTTTATGCATTTTCAAATCTTGTTTTTCTGTTACTTTGATAATGGATGACTGCAATTCTGGACAAAATGGGTCTGCAACTGAAATGTGTATCACTCTTCCTTCTTCAGAAAATGATCCTTTTCTTGATTTTGTAAAATCTATAAATTGTGATGGTAAAACAAAATGTCCTGGCTCTAATTCTTCTTTAAGACTTCCAACTGCAGATGGCGCAATAATTCTTGTAATGCCTAATTCTTTAAAAGCCCAAATATTTGCTCTAAAATTAATCATGTGGGGAGGAATAGAATGTTTTTTCCCATGTCTTGGGAGAAAAGCAATCTTCCGTCCATTAAAAATTCCTACAGTGATAGTATCTGATGGCTTTCCGTATGGTGTATCGATATCAATCTCTTGTGCATCTTTGAGTAACCCTGAATCATAAATCCCCGTCCCTCCAAAAATTCCAATTTCTACATCCTTTTCCATTAATACTTCACCAGTGACTTGCAATTGTAATTGCTTATTCCTTTGATTCCATTAAGGTCTGTTAACTCTATGATGAATGCAAAACCGGTAATTTTACCACCCACCTTTTCAATAAGTTTTGCAGAAGCTTTTGCTGTTCCTCCTGTAGCAAGTAAATCATCACAAATCAACACTTTTTGCCCTTTCTCAATAATGTCTTTTTGAATTTCAATTGTGTCCTTCCCATATTCAATAGTGTACGACAACTTTACAGTCTTTCCAGGTAATTTTCCTGCTTTTCTAATCATCATCATTCCTTTTTTGTATCTAGACGCTAAAATGCATGCAAGAATGAATCCACGTGATTCGATTCCTGCAAATACATCGATATCTTTAGTATGAAAATACTTAGAAAACTCATCTGCAATTTCAGATAATGCTGAAGGATCCTTCAAAATTGGACTAAAATCTCTAAATAAAATTCCTTTTTTAGGAAAATTTGGGTATTCTGCTATTTTGTCTTTTAAATTCATGACTGGTATCTTCTGAGGTGAAATAAAATTGTTTGATACTAGTTTATTTCAAAAGTAGTTTCAGCAGAATTGAATGCATCTGAAACTTTGATTGTATATGTTCCAGGTTCGGTTTCTGAAGGAACAAACCATGGGAGATTGATTTCCCCTGCTTTTGATGCGGGGATTGACAAGTTTTCAATCACTATTCCTTCAGATGAAAGAATTTCTATTGCAACAGTTTGTGATGCTCCAAAAATTTGAATATTTTTTGATTTTCCTAAATAAGTATCTGGATTATCGACAATTGTTACTATCATTCCTTCTTGTGTTACTGCAAGAACATCAAGTTCTACAGTGTCAAAGTTTGAACCGCTTTTTGCATGAATCTTCCATGTTCCTGTTTTAGCATCAGAAGGTATTCTAAATGATTCTTCAGAAATCTTACCGTTTTTATCTGAGAATGATTCTCTTTCCTTGATCTGTTTTTCATCTGGATTCCACAAAGAAATAGTTAGAATGACGTTTGGACTGGTGTTGCCTAAAATTAAAATTGGATCTCCTGGATGATATTCTGTTTTTGTTGTATTGATGTCAATTTCGCCTGATCCTACTTGTAATCCCACTGCAAAAATCTCTGTACTTTTAGCACTTCCTTTACTAACAACTGCTGAGTATACCCCTGAAGCGTATCCATCAAGATCCAATGAATGAGAACCTCTGCCATCTGGCTGCAGCTGGATAGATACTGTGTCTCCTTTTGGTTTATCTGCAGGATCAATTATTAATAATGATACAATCTCTGATGCCTTACCTGAAACTGTAATGGTTGCAGTTTCAGTAGATTTGTAACTTAATTTATCAAATTCAATATTTACCGGAATTGAGGGTAATTGCCCAAGTCCTACAAAAATTAATTCTTTATTCTTTTCTTGTGTCGCAATTAACGTGTATGTTCCTTCTGCTGTACTCTGAAGAGTTGGATATTCAAATTCTACTTCACCTGACTCATCAATTTCAAAAATGTCTGAAAATACTTCTTTCCCAAGAGGATCCTCAAGTGTTAACTCTATTGGTTTGTTTGGCAATGCTGTTCCGTTAAACGTTATAGTTTCACCTGGTTCAAATTTCAAACTTGTAGGAGTGATAATAATTACTTTGTCTGATTCTATTGTCCAGCTAACTGATTTGTTTGTTTTACCATCTGAAAGAACTCCGGTATATTTACCAAATGGTCTATCTAGTGGAACAATAAGTGGTTCGATCATCCAGTTTCCTTTACTGTCAATCTCTGCCGTTCTAGTCCTGATAACTTCTCCATCTGGTGAGTTTATAGTCAATGAAACTCCCTTTCCTGGGGAACCTGTTCCGAAAATTTCTAGTAGATCTCCTCTATGTACAACGTTTGGAATACCTTGAATTGTTAGTTTGATATTCTCTTCGGGAATTCTGTTTTCAATCTCACCTATTCTAATACTAATTTTCTTTTCTTCACCTTCTTTGTCCTTTATGATAAAATCTGCCCTGTCAGCTTTTTGATCTTCTGGAATTTTCATTGAAGTCATAAAGTGACCATCTTTATCTGTCACAAAATTTCCAATCTTTTTTGAATTGATATAGAAATCAAATTCTTGAGATGCTCCGAATTTATCTCCTGTAACTCTAATTGATGAACCAACATTTGGTTTTTCTGGAACTATTCTAAATATTGACTCTTCAGAAATGCTGAAACCTGAATTTTCTTCAACTTGAACATTGTCTGGATTTTTAACCACTTTTGATAATTCTTTTGGTAATGCTTTACCCGTGTCAATCTGTTTATCTTTGTCATCTAATGCCTTCCAATTAATTCCGGAACTTACTTTGTCTGTTTTAACACCAAATTTGACAGATTCTCCTTTTTTGATTGGCTCAGATGATGTGAACACTATAACTCCCTGTGGTGTTTTTTCCCCTACCCATCCTTTTTCAGTTTTAAAAGATTGGAAACTATAATCACTACCAACCCAAATCCTAAACGTATTGATGTCTTGGTCCTGTTCATTTTTTAATTCAAGTATTGTGGTCTCTTCAAGAGCTATACTTGAAACATCAATTTCTTGAGCATAAGATGGAATTACTGCAAATGTGATTGAAAGTAAAATTACAATTGAAAGGATGATTCCTCTCATTGAGGACTTGTTCATGTTTTCCAAATTACTCATCTCTCTCTTAAACCTTAAACCCTTTTTCCTGCATTATTATTTTTTGATTCAGAATCTTTCATAAGCAAACTTCTTAAATCTTAAGCTTTGGCCTTTTGAAATTTAGATGGGTCAGGCTTGGATGCAATATTTTGATATTGTCTGATTCTTTCAGCAATTAATCTGTACAATGATCTAAACTGATCCTTTGTTTTGTCTGTAAGAAAACCAGTATCTTCAAGGGCTATCTTTTCACAAATGTATCTAGTGATCTCTTCGTTATCAAATTCTCCCCAATCATCTTCCCTGTGGTCCTGCCATATTTTTTTCAACTTCTCCAAAACTCCTTTACCTTCTTTTGATATGACTTCCTCAGGAGTAAGATTTGAAAACCCTTCACGCCTTAACTTTATTTCATAAGTCTGATTGACTGGATGCAGATAATCCTCTAGTGCAATATAGTCTTCAATTGATTCTAGCTTCTTTCCTTCTCTTTCAAAGAATATGGTCTGAATGGATGAAAACTCATTTGATACTAGTTGAGCCGAAATTTGCTTTGATTCTTCTGAATTATCTAAAAGCACAAATGTTCTGTATCCGTGATTTCTGTAAAAAATTGCCAATGGTAAAACTGAATTTTTGTTATAAGCTGCTACAACATTAAGAGGATTCATTGAAATATTTGGATCTTGTAAAAATTTGTCAAATGCATTAAGATACATAGCATCTGACATTGTCTCCACAATTATTATTGGTCTGGAATTGGTTCCAATTTCTCTATCTACAATGGATTCTACCTGTCCTCTAGATAATCCATACAAAATTGGTGTTAATGTTTTATCATCTGCATTCCAATAATCATAAAAGATCCTACTGAGATGTTTTCTTTTATCTAATTCAACTACTAGCAAGTTACCAGGTGTATAATCAAATATCATAAATGGAGAATGTGTTGCATATAGAACTTGATTTGAACCCGCTAAATTTTTTAGCAAATCAGAAATTCCCATTTGCTGAGTCGGATGAAGATTTCTAGCAGGCTCATCTAAAAGCAATAATGCTTCTTTTAATTCAGCCCTTTGAGTTTCAGCTGCAAAGTTTACGATAAATGAAAATGTCCATTTGAATCCTTCTGCTCTTCTATTTAGTAACCCTGTGTTTGTTATTGTTCCGTCTTTATGGACATCTGAAATTACTACACTCATAATGTTTCCTGGATTGTATCTTAAATCTACGTGGATTGGGTCACCCTTCCATGCAGGATTTAGTTTTTTGGTCAATCTATTACTTGCAGCATTTAAAAGTTTGATACATTGTGAAGGGCTTTCTTTTACTTCGTCTAGTTCTTTCATGTCAAGTTCAGCAAGATAAAATAGATTTCTTACAGTCTCTGCTTTATCAAATTCTTCAATATATTCAATTGAATCTGCTCTTTCTCCTCTTTCTTCCCTGAGAAATTCATTAAGATTGATGTTGCCATAGATTTTTTTGTAATCTGAAAAATATACAAATCTTGGATGTAAATCCGATGCTATGAAATTTTCCAAGGCTGTTTTTATGCTTTCACCACTAAGTAAATTTGAAAATTGGTTTTCTGGATTTTCATAGATTTTTTCCCATTCTTCAATAACTTTTGGTTCCTGAATTGCAATTACATGAAACTGATTACTGAATTCTGCCATCCCACTATCAAAAGTTTCTTGATTCTTTGGAACTGGTCCTTCAAAAAATTTCGTATCGATTTGTATTCTTAGATGGTTTGGAATTGTATCAAAAAATCCTAAAATTTGTCTTGAGAAATTTTCCCATGAATTGATTCCTTGACTTTCATCTTCACTAAGTTCAATATCTTCAAATTCGTATTGAACATCTGGTCTTCTGTTTGTTCTGACCAATTTAATTTTTTTAATTTCTGGCAAACTTGGGAATTTTTCTTTAATCAAATCTCTCTCATGCTGGTTTAGATCAAATTCTCCCTCTGCTAATCTTATCTCATTTTTTAATTCATCATCCATTTCATCACATAGATCCAATTCTGATACTACCTCGTCTCTGTTTAGCAAGGTTAATGCCTGAAGTATGGTTGTTTTACCACTTTCATTTCTACCTACAAAGGCAGCTAGATCCCCTACTGTAATCTCTCCAGAATCATGAATACAACGATATGCTCTAACTCTGAATTTTCTAAGTCGCATCTAGCGATATTTAGTTGTCTACGATTTAACTCATTCGTCAAATTGATCTGAAGTTTAGAATTTTGCTAAATAGATATAAGGGAATCACAGATCTTAAAACAAAATGGTGTCTAAAAAAATTTTTCTAGTATTTGTCTTACCTGTAATATTTTCAATTGTATTTGGATCTGCTGTAATGAATGATATCTTGGATAAACCTGGCAGGGAATTAAACATGTGGCCAATGTCTTTCTCTGAAGGATTTTCAAGCCATAAATCTCCGATTGAAATAATTGGTCTTGCAAAACAGTACTCCACAACAGCACCTGTCGAAATTCAAATTGAAATTGATGATGCATCTTTTGACTGTGGGGATCTATACGTCACAATTTACTCTTCATCAAATGATGTGATTACTCAAGGTGGATATTTTGAGCAGTGCTTTGGTGACGGAACCGGAACAATTCCAATTAATGATGAATTCTCTAAAATCATTGACTCTCCAGGCTCATATGAGATTGTAGCAGAAATGGTTTCAAAACAGTTACAGACTATCTCAACTAGGGGAACATTTACTGTTAAATAGGCATGAATTTTTCTATGATAAATAGGAATTTGAATTTAAAAAATGAGGTGATTTGATGGCAAAGAAAAAAGATACTCTAACTGATGAAGCTGCAAAAATTAAAGCAGAATTAGATGAATTAAAAAAGAAAAAGAAAATCCTAGATTCATCTCCCAAGAAAAAAGCTAAAGCAAAACCAGCAAAGAAAACTGAAGAAAAACCAGTAAAGAAAAAAGCTGAAGCAAAACCCGCAAAGAAAACTGAAGAAAAACCAGCAAAGAAAAAAGCTAAAGCAAAACCCGCAAAGAAAACTGAAGAAAAACCAGCAAAGAAAAAAGCTAAAGCAAAACCAGTAAAGAAAAAAGCCGAAGCAAAACCACCAAAAGAGAAAAAATTAACTAAAAAAGAATTAGAGGAAGCCAAAAAAGAAGCAGAAAAAACATTAGAAGAAGAATTAGAAGAGCAACTTTCTGATG
Source organism: Nitrosopumilus sp. b3 (assembly GCF_014078525.1). NCBI lineage: Archaea > Thermoproteati > Nitrososphaerota > Nitrososphaeria > Nitrosopumilales > Nitrosopumilaceae > Nitrosopumilus > Nitrosopumilus sp. b3. Next base: position 115,872 of record NZ_MU078697.1, on the reverse strand, counting down.
AAGAAATTGAAAATTTCCAAATTGAAAAAGTTGACATGGAGAGACTTACAAACAAAGTCTGTGATATACTTGCAGAACGCGAATCTGAAGGAATGTTTCAAAGTGAGCTATGGAAAAAACTTAAACTTACAAGTCGTGATGGTTCACGTTTAGCATTAAAGCTTGAAAGGATGGGGACAATTTATAGAGAAAAACTTTTAGAAAAAGGACGTTGGACTTACAAACTAATTTTAAAGAAAACTCCAATCAGTACTCAATCAATCGAAAACGCTCCATGCTTGGTTTGTCCTGTTGAACAGAAATGCTCACTTGAAGGCGAAATTAGTCCTAGAAACTGTCAGTTTATTGAAGACTGGGTAATTGCCGAGATGAAAAAACCTGCGAAGGCCAAATGAAACTAATTGATGCACGAAAAGATCATTACCGAAGATTAGCTCATGAGCAGGGTTATCGCAGTAGAGCAGCTTTCAAACTACAAGAACTAAACAAATCTTATCGAATTATTGGTCCTGGATTCTACGTACTTGATCTTGGTTGTGCTCCTGGAGGTTGGACTCAGATGGCAGTAAAATTAGCAGGAAATCAAGGTAAAGTGATGGGTGTTGATTTATCCTATGTTGAAGAAATTCCCGGAGCCCATATTATTCGAGAAAATATTGAAGATGAGCATGTAGTTGATGAGGTGATGGATTATTTTGGGCGTAAAGTTAATGCTGTAGTTTGTGATCTTTCTCCTCAAGTTAGTGGAAATTGGACAGTTGATCATGCAAAACAAATCTCATTAAATTATGATTGCACCAAAATAATGGACAAGGTTTTAGCAAACAAAGGAAATGCTGTTTTCAAAGTTTTTGACGGTGAGTATTCTATGGAATTCAGAGACTATGTAAAGAAAAAATTTTCTAGAATAAATCTCACAAAACCTAATGCTAGTAGAAAACAAAGTAGTGAACTATATCTTGTTTGTTTAGGATTTATTGGATAGTCTGAAATATTTTAATTATTTCATTAATTTTGGCATTTGTTCTAAACCCTGTTGGACTAAATGATGTGATACTTGCTTGAAAATTATTTTTTTGTAAATTTAAAATTGCATTTTCAAGTTTAGGTGGGGATGATTTCATTTTTGATGCAATCTCGTCTAATGTAAAATAAGTTGCAGGCATTTCTGATTCTGCAAGACATTTTCCAAGTACCCTCTCACAATTTTTATCTATTTGGAAATTTGGAACTTCAAAAATCATGTTTTGAATAAATTCTTTATCAAAAATTTTTCCTATCCATAAAGGACCAGCAATATTGAATTGCTGATTGCACAAATTACATTCATTTTCTTTTTCTAATGATATTTTTCTATGGCCACAATTTTTGCAGTGTAAAATGTATCCTAAATTTTCTTTTTGATCTGGTCTGTTTAGAACTTTGACATAGGTTCGATAGTAATGCATCTCACTTTCCACAAATAATGGTATGATTTCTACACCTAGTCTTCCTGCAACTGCTCTTAGACAACCTAAAATCAGTCTAATGGCTATTTCGTTTCCATACTCTGTTCTTACTGGAATTCCACCATATTTTCTCTTACAGGCACTCTGAAAAAGCCCATTTAGAACTTGAAGATCCGTAGCTGCAGTAGACAAAATTCCTCCATGCATCGTTGCTCTAATCCCACAGTCAAAAAATGCTGCAGGAGAACCAAAGGGATCAATATCTACAATTGAACCTCTTTTGCCTTTTTTTGAATATTTGCTCAAAAATCTACATACTTCTTTTTCAGAAAATTTAATATTTTCTAAATTGTTCAGATTGGCTGAATATTTTGACATTTCTAGTGCGGTGGGATTTAGATCATTTATTACAATTTTTTCTACATCTAACTCATTTCCAACTCTTAATCCTCTTGCACCAATTCCCGATAATCCTTCTAAGAAAATTTTTGGTCCTTGAAAATTCTTTAGAAAAGATGCATATGCAATAATGGAAAAATCTCTATTCACTTTAGCTTTTGGATTAAAGAATGCAGGTTTTTTTGGTGGAACTTTATCGGTAATTGATTTTTTTGGAACTAGTAGTTTTGTTGTACCTTCAATTATTTCTTGAAAAGTTTCATCTGGAAATTCCAATTATTTTTCATTTTTTCTAATCCTATAACGGTTTAATACTTGTGCATTAAGACACAATTCGTGCAAATCTGTGGTATAGATGATGCTGGACGTGGTCCTATGTTGGGCCCATTAGTAATAGCTGGAGTGTTAATTGATAAAAAAAATATGAAAAAATTAAGCGCATTAGGTGTAAAAGATTCAAAAAAACTTACTCCTAAACTACGTGAACATCTATACAAAAAAATTATTGAAATCGTAGATGATTATTATATTGCAAAAATTTCTCCTAGATTAATTGATGCTAGTGTAAAGAAACACTGCCTAAATGGTTTAGAGGCAAAATACATGGCAAAAGTAGTTTCAAAATTAAATCCGGATATATCATATGTGGATTCCTGTGATGTAAATCCCACTAGATTTGGAAAAGAAATCTCCAAACTATCTGACAATCATAAAATTAGATCATATCATCGCGCAGATAGTAGATTTGTAGTAGTCTCTGCTGCATCTATTCTTGCTAAAGTTACAAGAGATAAAGCAATTGCAAAGTTAAGAAGAAATCATGATTTGGGTAGTGGGTATCCTTCAGATTCTATAACAGTGAAATTTGTGACTAAATATTATAAAAATAATCATGCCCTGCCTAATTTTGTGCGTAAAAGCTGGAAACCCGTTCTAAAAATAACTGGAAATAATTAATTTTTATATTTTGCAATTACCATTGCATGATCTTTATCATATGGATGCAAATCAATTGATTGCAAGATATCAAAATTCTTTTTTAGCTTCTCAGTTTCCTCTTCAATAATTCTTCTTGGTGATTTTGTAACATCAATACTACGTGTCTTGATGACTAAAAAGAAATAACCTCCTTTTTTTAGATACATCTCACAATTATCTAATGCAATTTGTGTTTGATCTGGTTGTGCTATGTCGACATATATGATGTCTACTTTTCCAAAGACTGAAAAATATTCTTTTGGTTTTCTTGCATCTTGTAATATTGGAATGATGTTTTTTCTATATGATGCGACTCTATCGAGAAAATCTCTTGCCACTCTACTCGCATGTTCTACACCAAAAACTATTCCACTAGGACCTACAATATCTGAAATGTGACTAACCGTAGTTCCAGTTGAGGCTCCTAAATACAGAACTATACTTTTATTTTCAAATGGGAAATATTCAAGATCATTCATTATAGCTGCTGCTAATTTACTCCTAAATGCATCCCATAATCTATATTCTACTCCTTTTTTGATAATTAATTTTTCTTTATACACTTGATTTCCTGGAACTAAATTTTCAGTAGCTAGTTTTCTTTCGCCTTCTGATTTTATCCAAAAATATGATTGATTATCTTCTTCCAAACTTCTTTCTCTTTTTATTTGAACCTGATCTTTCATTTCTTGAACCGCCTTCTTCTCTTCTTCTATCTCCACCTTCTCTTCTTCTATCTCCACCTTCTCTTCTTCTATCTCCACCTTCTCTTCTTCTATCTCCACCTTCTCTTCTTCTATCTCCACCTTCTCTTCTTCTATCTCCAAAGCCCCTTCCTTCACGCCTAAATTCTTGGGGTTTTCTCATGTATTTCTCAGTTGGATTTTCATACTTTTTTCCAATCTCATCTACTCTGATGTTGAGTTTTTCAAGAAGTGTTTGGTTTAGTCCTTCTCCGTAGACATCTACTCTCGCAGCAATTACGGCTTTGGCAGCAACTGCTCTGGCAATTTTTCCTCTTTGCCATCTGGGAGCTGCATGAACCATAGCATGCTGGAACAATAATCCGTGCTTTGGAGGTTGAGAACCTGTCTTCAATGATCTAAACAATGCTTTTTCAGCTCCCAGTACTTGGATTGTACTGGCAGGTAATGATGCCAATCTCTTGAGACTTCCAGCTCTTCCTAAAATTCTTGCACCTACTGCACTTCCAAGAATTGCTGAAAGATTTGGTGCAATTTCTTGCATGGCAGTTTCAACATGCTCTTCAAGTTTTTTACGTAATTCATGAAAATCTAAAATTTGTTTTGCAATTGATTGAACTATAGCTAAATTGACATCTGAAATATCTCCTCCCCTACTTTTTGAAGAAATTAAAGTCAACATCTCTACTTTTGATTCTGGAAACCCTGCTTCTTCAAAAACTTGTTTTGTTAATGATTCTCGTTTTCCAGCAAGAACAATTTGTGCATATCCATTAATGCTGTCAATAATGTTATCTAATTCTGGAAAGTGTAATCCATACCATTCCCGAAGTCTTGAACTTAGACCATTTGCAATCTTGTCAATCTCATCTAATGAATTAATTGCTTGAATGATGTGAAGATCCGGACTTTCAGAAACCTCTGTTACTTTGGATGATGAAATTCCCAAAGCAAACTCTCTTAGTTTTCCTAATGTGTCTTGTAAATTAGAGGCAAAGCCAGAATCTACAATAATTTGTGGTTTTGTTGCTTGAACATTATCTAATTGTGCTGCATCCATCAAATAACAATCAATTGAATGTTTTTTTAAAATTGCAAGTAGTGCTTCATCACTAACGGAGACTCCTCTTTGAATTGAAGCTAAATAATTGATTAATTCATTAAGTTTTGATTCTTTGTTTTTTACTAAAAGATATTCTTTAACTGGATTTGAGAAAGGAAATGATTTTTCAAGCTTGTCATCATTGAAAACTGAGATTCCAAATTCTGTTAATATCACAGAATACATGACTAGTTGATTCTAAATCACCTTTAAAAAAGGTACCAGAATCGTGAATCAACTATTATATTCGAAACCAAGTTCATTATTCAAAGTGGAAACCAGTCTTGCAACTTCCATAGGTCAAATTCAATTAGATAGGCCTGTAATGCTTGCATCTGGAATTTTAGGTATATCTTTGGATGTTTTTAATCGATTATATCGTTCAGGTGCTGGTGCAGTTGTAACAAAATCACTTAGTACAGAACCATGGGAGGGTTATCCAAATCCAACAATCTTTGGCGTAAAAGGTGGTGGTTGGATAAATGCTGTAGGCCTATCCAACCCTGGAGCTCCAAATTTTGCTAAAATGATTGAACCAAACCAAGATGTTCCAATTGTAGTTAGTTTGGTTGGCTCAATTCCTGAAGATTTTGAGTTTATGATAAAACAATTTGAAAATTGTAAAGTTACAGCATATGAGCTAAATTTATCCTGCCCTCATGTTGCCAAAGTTGGTTTGGAAGTTGGCGATGATCCTGAACTAGTTAGAAAGATTGTAACTACATCTAAAAATTCAACTGATGTTCCTATAATTGCTAAAGTCGGTTTAGGAACTACTCATTATCTTAACACTGTAGGCACTGCAATAGATTCTGGAATTGATGCCATTACTGCAATCAATACTGTTAGGGCTATGGCTATTGATGTTGAAACACAGCGACCTATTCTTAGCAATAAATTTGGTGGATTATCTGGAACTCCAATCAAACCTATTGCGTTGAGATGTGTGTATGAGATTTCTTCAAAATATGACATTCCAATTATTGGATGTGGTGGTGTCTCAACTTGGGAGGATGCAGTAGAGTTCTTCTTGGCAGGTGCATCTGCAATTCAACTTGGAAGTGCGGTTGGTGATAATTGGATAAATGTATTTGGTGAAATCAATAATGGTATTCTAGAATACATGAAAAGAAAAAATTATTCTTCAATAAAGGAGATGGTGGGTCTTGCAAAGAAATCATAATCATACAACAATTGTCACAATTGAAAAAGTAATTGATGAAACACCTACTGTTAGAACTCTGGTTTTTTCTGATGATGTAATGTCAAATGTACTTCCTGGACAATTTGCAATGGTTTGGATTCCCGGAGTTAATGAATTACCAATGAGTGTAATGATTACTAGAGAACCTGGAAAAGCTGCATTTACTGTGAGAAAACATGGACCAGCTTCAACTGGATTATTTAATATCAAAGAAGGACAACAGATTGGAATTCGCGGTCCTTATGGAAATTCATTTGATCTAAAAGAAGGAAAACTTTTGTTAGTGGGTGGTGGAACTGGTCTTGTTCCAATGATGCGATTGCTTTCATTTGTAAAACCTACAGATGATGTTACTGTTCTGATAGGGGCAAAATCAAAAGATGAAGTTTTCTTTGAAGAATTTGCAAATAGCATGCTGGAGAACAATTCTCACAAAGTACTCGTTTCAACTGATGATGGAAGTTATGGCGAAAAAGGCTTTGTTACTGATTTAGTTGAAAAACTAGTCAATGAATCTCATTTTGATGGTGTGTATGTGTGTGGGCCAGAAATAATGATGTATAAAACTGTCCAATCTGCACATTCAAGGAACATGTTTGTCCAAGCAAGTCTTGAGAGAATGATGAAATGTGGTGTTGGAATTTGTGGAAGTTGCTGCGTTGGTGAAGACCTAGTATGCAGGGATGGTACTGTCTTTGATGGTGAGCATCTTTCTTCAAACAAGGAATTTGGTCATTTTTACAGGAATAAGGCTGGAATTTTAGAAAAATATTGAATTTCGCTAGCAAGGTTTAAAATAAATCATAAAATTATTTCCTTGAAGGATATGGGAACTCCGAAAATTGTTTTAACTGCAGACAGAACTTTAATGTCTCCATATCGAGGACTTTCATTAGCTACCTTTTTTGGATGTGCACCTGCACTTGACCCTAATCGGGATAAAAGCAGTTTTTGGTACAAAATTCTTGGAAATCAAGTAACCCCAAAAATTCTGTTTGATTTTATTTGTAATTATATTCCTCACACAAATGGTGTTGCAAACTATGCCCCATACGGTTTGAGAAAATTAGAAGCCGGTTTACTCCGAGATGGATTTAGCAGACAAGATGTAGTTGTAGCTCATCCTGATCACATTGAAAAATTCATTGGCCCTCAAACTGAAGTTGTTGGAACTTATGAAATGGATCCTCTTGGAATGGGTCCTGTAACAATGACATTTACTTATGGTAGAAAACAAACCTCTTATGATGAATTTTACAATGCTGAATTACATCATAGAATCAAAGCTGCTAAATTAAAAACTGGTAGTAAGGCAAAAGTGATTTCCGGTGCATCTGGAACTTGGCAATACAATTATGATCCAGAAAAAATTGAAGAGTTTGGAATCTATGCAATTCTAGAGGGAGAATTGGGTGGAATTGCACCTGAAATTGACGGACATGCTGGAAGATTCTTCAATTATTTGATTAATGGTGAATTTGAAAATATGGATCCTTTCAGAAAGAGAAGTGACTTTAAAGTCAACGTAAAAGAATTTGAAAGAAATGGTAAAAAAATCCATGGACGATTTGTTAATTTCTGGGATAGACCTGAACTAGAAGAAATTCCTGACATTGTAGAACCAAGTATGCATGGAATGGTAGAGGTAATGCGTGGTTGTGGTAGAGGTTGTAAATTCTGTGATGTTACATTAAGATCATTGAGATACTATTCTCCAGAAAAAGTCAAAAAAGAAATTGAAGTTAACATTAAGAAAGGTGGCTCCAAGTCTGCTTGGATTCATAGTGATGATATCTTTGTTTATGGAATGGATCCTAGAACCGCAAAAGGAATGGAGCCAAACAGAGAAGCTCTTGAAGAACTATTTACAGCAATCATGTCTACAGGAGTTGAGCACACAAATCCCACACATGGTACATTGGCAGGAGCAATTGCTGATGAAAAATTAATTCCAAATCTTTCTAAAATTATCAAAGCAGGACCTGACAACATGATTGGTGTTCAAGCTGGATTTGAAACTGGCAGTCTTAGACTAATTGGTAAATACGCTGATAGAAAATTAGCCCCTTATGATCCATCTGAATGGCACTGGGTTGTAAAAGAAGGTGTTAAGACATTAAATCAGGACTATTGGATTCCTGCCTTCACATTAATTATGGGTCTTGATAATGATGAAACTCCTGAAGACTCTTGGGAGACAATTCGTTTACTCAGTGAACTAGAGCATGAGCAACCTGATTCCATGTTTACTGCAACTGCACTAACCTTCGTTCCTATTGGATTGCTAGAAAAATCTGATTTCTTTAATATCGGAAATGAAATGACTCCTGCTCAGCTTGGAGTTCTATACAAGACATGGCAGCACAATTTCAAATATGGTATTCAAAAATTCATGACCAAAACTGGTTCTAAAGGACCTCAAAGATACTTCTTTAACGCCATTGCAAGATCTCTTGGCGGTGTTCCATTAGGTGCCATGGAGAGATATGCACGTAGAAAGAGTAAGGAACACGAACAAGTTATTGAGACTGTAAAGGCCAAATACTGGTAGTCATACAAATACATAAATTCACTAATTCCTATTTTATAACATGGCAACACACGGTTCACTTACCAAAGCAGGTAAAGTGAGAGGACAGACACCAAAGGTTGAAGGAAGAAAAATTGTAGGTACTAGCTCTAGTCTAAGAAACAAAAGTAACTTCAAAAAACGATTTGTCCTAGGTAGATTCCCTGGACAGAACAAACCAGGACAAAGAAGAAAGCGACGTTAGTCAATTTTTACTAAAATTTATCATTTTACGATCTAATTCTAAAACAGGTTCTGTCAAGCCTGCGGTTGGTAATTCAGGCGTAAAAAGTCGGTTGATGAGAATTTAGGCGGTACCGCACTAGGCGTAATAGCGATCAATATGTGAAACATCAACGTTTCACCATTTGTAGAATATTTTTATCAGTAACCTCCTTAAGTCACATCTTTCAAATTTGGATATGCGTGTATGGATTAAAGGCATAATCATATCTGCAATAATTAGTGCTGGTATTGGTGCTAGTTTCTATTATCTTAGCACCCTTCAATAATTATCATAATTTTTTCTTCAATTTTGTGTAAGTATCCAAGTATCCAAGTATCCAAGTATCCAAGTATCCAAGTATCCAAGTATCCAAGTATCCAAGTATCCAAGTATCCAAGTATCCAAGTATCCAAGTATCCAAGTATACTTAGTGGAAATGAAGGTTTAACTTTTGTAGCGGAGTGGAAATGAAGGTTTAACGATTTGGTTTGGTTATTTTTGGATGATTTTTGATAGTTTTTTGTTGATTTTTGATGATTCATGAAGATTCTTGTTTTGTCAAATAACATAGTGTGTAAGATCTAGAAATTCTTCCATAATTATATAAGTGAGAATTGTAACATGAAAAATACATTGGCAGCAAGTAAAGCATCCTATACAATATCCCCACTTAGTGAGGGATATATTGGAAAGTGCGATATTAATCCAGAGATATCTGTGTATGGAAAAACAAGTGAAGACGCATTAGAAAAAATTAAGGGCGCAATTACAGAATATGAGAAAGTATTCAAAAAGGCAGCGAAATAGTCAATAACAGCACTTTCTTCTCTTCTTTTGATTGGCAAAAAAAAGATACAAACAACATCGTGTTCTTGCAGTTTTAGAACAACTTGGATTTAAAATTCTGAACCCAAATTCTGATGCACCCGTTTTTTATTTACAGCATAGACAGGATCGTTCAAGTATCGTTTCTATTGATAGATATGAACAGGATTTTCTTGAGGATTATTTGGAAGCAAAATTTGAACCTGATTTAATTGACTTCACTATTTTCAAATATCTTTACGATAAATCTAAAGAAAAAGATATTCGAAAAAATTCAAAAAAATAATTATTCTGCTACGTTATTTTTAGCATTCTGAATCAATGTAATCCATTTATTGTCCCCGTTAATTGTAATCCCACATTTCTCACTTGGCGTCATTCCGTCTAATGCAGAATGTGGACGAAAATAATTATGAAAGATTTCAAAACCTTTCAAAATTGGCGTATCTTTTTTCTTGACTCCTCTCATTACTTTCTCTCTATCTCTAAATTCTCCATTCCATCTTTCCATTTTATTATTATTGTAATCTTTTTGCAAGTGAATATGTCTGATGTGTAAAGTTCTATGTTGCCTTTTCAATGTCCAAAATTCTTTCTTGTATGCTTGATGATATGATTCTAATCCGTCTGTGATGAACACTTTGGGTTTGGTTTGTGTAACTTGTTTTGATTTTTGTAATAGACCTCTTGCATCATGACCTTCTTTTCTATCTGCTACTTCATGTGCAATTAAGTAACGAGTCTCATCATCAAGCATTGCAAAAACATATTTCAAATCACCACGAATCTTTACATAGACTTCATCGGCTCTCCATGCATCACCGACTTGTGGGGTAATTTTATCAATGTATGATTCCATTAGTTTTGTGTATTTTTGAATCCAGTTGTAAATTGTCTGATGTGTTACGTCCATTCCTAAGAATCTAAGTGATTTAGCCACGTTTCTTAATGACTCCCCTGAAAAGTAGAGTTGCATGGCAGTCGTGATTCCTTTAGGATTATGCTTCATTTTCTCAAAGCCTAGATTCATTGAAAATGTTCTGTGGCAGTCTGAACACGAGAATCTTTGAATTACTGTATGCTTGTTCTTACGAATGCCGTATTTCTTGATGTTTTTACCCTTGCAGAATCTGCATGAATCCACACTTACAGGCTCGATTGTAACCTTGTTTCTCTCTCGTACTTCCTCTCTGATTTTGAGGGAAAATTCTATTGCGTGAATGTGCTTACAGCATACTTTACGGAATCTATGGTCTGGACAGTCACAATGCCATACTCCGTCTGATTTAATGACATGATAATCTCTGTTAGTAGTCTGTGAATGTACCTGATAGTGATAATCTGAAATTCTGATTAAATCTGATTTTAGTGCTATCTGTTTTCCTTTTTCTTGTCGTGGGTTGGGTTCTCTTTCCATATTTGTTATTAGGTACCTAATTATATAAACATTTAGGTACCTAAAGATTAACATTCAATTTATTAGGCACCTAACATAATTGATAATATGAAACTACAAAAACAACTTTCTCGAAAGGTAGGTAATGAAGAATATGCTAAATGGGTAGTGGTAATTCCACCAGAAAAAATTAAAGAATTAGGATGGAAAGAAGGTGCCGAATTAGAAATGGATTCTAAGAAGGATCGTCTTGTTGTGAAGAAGAAATAATCTTAGGCAATGTTTTTAAATTTTCCAATGCTTGATTGATTTTATTTATTTGTATGTCTGAATAATTTTTCATAGTTTCTAATTCTGATTTGTTTGCCGTACGAGCTGGATATTGTTGAATAAGATCATTAACATCTTTACCCTCTTCTTCTATAATTTCTGGAATAAACCAAACTTTTGGATTTCCACCAACTGAATCCTCTAACTTAAATTTTGTAATATAATCAACAAGGAAATAACCTACTTTTGCAAACTCCATCATTGTCATTTTTTTATTCCATAATTCCTTCAGTAAAAATGAACCATATGGAACACCCGAACCAATTGCAATGTATTCTTTGATTGGTTCTGCCACTCCACCAGAAGTTACAATGTTGAACAGTTTTGATTTGCCACCAGTCCCACGTAACCCAATTAATAACTCCATTCCATCTGCCCTCCCATAATATCTTCTATGAATATCTAAAGTCCTATCTTCTGAATAATTAATTAATTCTTCAATATTTGTAATGTCCTCATTCTCAATTTTGAGTTTTATTTCATCATAAAATCTATCAATAATACCTCTTGTGCCTGCACCACCCATTATCACACTTGGAAAAACTTCAACTAATTTCTCATGATAAGATGGTGTACTTCCACGAAGAAATTTTTGGTCACTTACTAAAACTACTCCATCGATACATGATGCACCCAAAATATAGGTCATATCAAAAGTATTCTTTCGGTACCTAATAAAAGATCTGTAGGTTTGATTTTTACTCATTTTCCACTCCAATCAACCGATTTTTTACAGGTCATATTTTCCACCGCAGATTTGACAGAACCCTAAAACAGGTTCTGCTAACTTGTCGAGACCCAACAAAAAACTCAATGGAAAACATTTTCCAAGTCAACACCAAGCAAAACGGAGACTTGATCAGGCATGAATAACAATATTAGAAAAATGAGTAAGTTAGAATTGATCCCAGATCACAAAAAAATTGACAAGGGGGGGGATCAACGTATTCTCGAAGGTCAGACATGTAGTCTGATGAATGAGAGAATTACCGAAAATATCGTAAGAGAACATTTCAAGAAAGATGCATTAGTTAAAGATTCCAAAGTCATAATAGAAGAACAGGATTCAATAAACCCAAGAATTAACAAACTACTCAAAAATGCATCAAAGAAAGGATTAGGTAAAGGTAAACCTGAATTTATAATTTCTTTTAAAGATGAATCCAATTTGATTATTGTTATCGAATGTAAAGCAGACATAACTAAACATGAAAGTAAGAAAAGAGATAATTATTCAGAGTATGCAGTTGATGGTGTTTTACTATATTCATCCTTTCTTTCTAAAAGTTTTGATGTTATTTCTATTGCAGTTAGTGGAGAAACAAAAAAAGAATTGAAAGTATCTCAATTTCTGCAAATACGTGATACTTTTGAAGCCAAAGATTTTCTTGGGGTTGATTTATTGTCATTAGAAAATTACTTAGATGAATACAAAAATGATGAACATAAACTTCATCAAGATTTTAACGATTTAATGGTATATTCAAAACAACTCAATGAAAGATTACATAAATTAAAAATTAAAGAATCTATACGCAGTTTGTTAATTTCAGGTATTTTACTTGCTCTTAGAAACGAGGTATTCAAAACATCTTATGAAAAACATAAGAAGCCAAAGACTCTCAGTGGAAGTTTGGTGACAACAATTTCTGAAGAATTGAAAGAAGGGAATATACAGGATATGAAGATCCAAGATTTAGAAAGAGAGTATTCTTTCATTAGACATCATGAATCGTTTGTTTCAGATGTTAATATTTTAAAAGACATCATAAAAGACATTGACACTAACATTCACAGTTTTATCAAAACGTACAAACATGATGTACTTGGTCAATTTTATATTGAATTTCTTAGATATGCTAATTCAGATAAAGGATTAGGAATTGTTCTCACACCCCCACATATTACCGATTTATTTGTAGATCTTGCAAAAGTGAACAAGGATTCAATAGTTTTTGATAATTGTTGTGGTACTGGTGGATTTTTGATTAGTGCAATGAATAAGATGATTGATGATGCTAAAGGAAATAATGTAAAAATCAAAGATATTAAGAATAAACAAATTATCGGTTTTGAATTTCAAAATGACATATTTGCTTTAGCATGTTCAAATATGTTTATTCATAAAGACGGTTCAAGTAGTATATTCAAAGGAGATTGTTTCAAACCAGATTTTATTGAACAGTCTAAAGAAGATTTTAAAAAGAAAACAGGTTCAGAAATGAAACCTAATGTGGGTTTTTTGAATCCGCCGTATAAAAATATAAAATCTGACACTGAAGAATTTGAGTTTGTATTAAATAATTTGGAGATATTAGAACCAAATGGTACTTGTATTGCAATCATACCCATGAGTTGTGTTACTGCAACTGAAGGACATTTGTTAGAACTAAAGAAGAGATTGATGGAAAAACATACTTTAGATGCAGTTTTTTCAATGCCTAATGAATTATTTTTCAATTCAAATGTCGGAACTATCTGTGCAATTGTAGTTTTCAAAGCACATCAACCACATCCTAAGAATAAAGAAACATTTCTAGGATATTGGAAAGATGATGGATATGTAAAAACAAGGCGTTTTGGTAGAGCCGATTATAATAACAAATGGGAAAAAATTAGAACTCAATGGTTAGATGAATATGAAAATAAAAAAAGAACCCCCTATTGTTTTACAAAGTTACTTACACCTGAAGATGAATGGTGTGTTGAAGCATATATGCAGGTAGATTATTCTATTCTAAAAGAAGATGATTTTGTCAAATCCATAAAAGATTACGTTTCATTCAAACTTGCAAACAGTGATTAAATGAAAATATCCAATAATCAAGACAACAAATTTGATTTAAATGTAAAAAATTGGAAAGAATTCAAAATTGATGATTTGTTTACTATGTATACAGGGGGTGATAAACCTAAAGAGAATGATCCAAAACACAAGGATGGTGTTTGGGTAAATTCCATAGAAAATCTCACAACAAATAATGGGATTAAGGGTAAAGTACGATATGACGGAAATAAAAAATTCAAGAATTTCATATCTGTTGCTTCAATAGGGGTAAACACAGGGCATGCTTTTTATCAATCTGAATTAGGTGCTGTATTTACAAGAGTGAAGGCGTTAGTTCCAAAAAAAGATACAAAGTTAAATCAATACACTGCTATTTTCTTAATAACTCTATTCAGGTTAGAAAAAATGAAATATTCTTATGGTAGAATTTTAGATAGTGCAAGATTACATAGTATGATTATCAAACTGCCTGTGGATGATGAAGGTAAACCTGATTGGCAGTTTATGGAAGATTATATTCATAATATTGAACAAAAAAAATCTATTAAACTTACAATACCTGAAAAATCATTTCATCAATTAAATCTAAAATTAAGTGATAGAAAATGGGAATATTTCAGATATGATAAATTGTTTTCAATTGAAAGAGGTAAAGGTCAAGGTGCACAAAAAAAAGATATGGATGAAAATGGAGAAACCCCGTATATCACATCTCTTGAAAAAAATAATGGTTTGACTGGAAAGTTGAATATCAAACCTGAACATAGGGGTAATGTAATAACAGTCAATAGAGATGGCAGTGTAGGAGAATCATTTTATCAACCATTCCCATTTTGTTCCACAGAAGCAGTTCATGTATTTGTTCCAAAATTTACATTAAATCAGTTTATTGCAATGTTTTTGATTTCTTTGATACGTTTAGAGAAATTCAAATATAATTATAGTAGAAAATGGAGTCTCGATAGAATGAATAACTCCATAATCAAACTGCCTGTGGATGATGAAGGTAAACCTGATTGGCAGTTTATGGAAGATTATATCAAATCCCTACCATATTCTAACAATCTAAAATAATCCAATTGATCATTTTTTCAACTTATTTTCTATCTCAATGACTTTTTCAGATAGATTCTTTTTCTGTTGTTTTAATTGTCCTAATTCCAGTTTCAATGCTTTCTTTTCTGATTCTGGATTTGATAATAGACCACAATAGATTGCTTTCTTCTTCCCATCCTCAGAAATTATGTAGTAAAGATAGTCCTTACCCTTAATGTTCTTGATGTTACGTGATCCCATTACTCTATCGAAACATTTTCTACTTTAATAAAGTTATACTACTTTGATAACTAACTATATATTCTAGTTATACTACCAATATAGTATAACAATGAATCCAAGAAAACAACGAGCAAAACAAATGATGGAATCATCAGGCTATGCTTCACAGTTTGAATCAAACAGATTCAAGGTTCGTTCACAAACTAATCCTAATACATTCTACATCGTATCAAAGACTGATAACGGTCTAGTTTGTGAGTGCAAAGACCATTCAGTTAGAAAGGCAGACTGTAAGCATATCAAAATTGTATTGGAATTAATCATGAAAAATAAGTGTTACAGAAACAATGTATTTAGAATCATGGAACGTTCTCAACTTAATCTTTGCAAATATTGTGATTCAGGCAGAATAACCAAAAAAGGAACTAGAAAGAACAAGAACTGTACAGTTCAGATTTTCAAGTGCCTTGACTGTAAAAAGAAATTCTCAGCAAATCATGGATTTGAGAAAACAAGATTTGATGTAAATACGATTACAGGTGCTTTGCAGATGTACTATTCTGGAATGTCAACACGTGATATTTCAAATCACTATGAGATGATGGGAATTGAAGTATCTGATGTTGCTATATACAAATGGATTTGTAAATACTCTACAATGGTTTCAAAGTATCTAAACGAGATTATTCCAAGAACTGGAAATTGGGTTAGGGCAGATGAAGTATGGATAAAGGTTGCAGGCAAACAAAAATATCTATTTGCAAGCATGGATGATGATACAAGGTATTGGCTTGCTTCTGATATGGCAGACACAAAGTTTCAACATAATGCAGATAATTTGTTAAAACTCACAAAAGAGGCGATAGGCAAAAATCCAACTCAATTCATAACAGATGGATTGCCAGCATATAGAAAATCCTCAAAGAGGATATTTGGCAAAAAGACACAACATACTAGACATATTCACATTCAAGGTGATATGAATAATAATAAAATGGAACGTCTCAATGGGGAGATTAGAGACAGAGAAAAAGTGTTTAGAGGTCTAAAGAAAAAAGATACTCCTATAATTGATGGAATGAAAGCATATTACAATTTCACAAAGAAACATGGTGCTTTGAAGGGAAAGACCCCATCAGAGGAAGCCTTGATAAAAGTAGATGGAAAGAACAGGTGGAAAACCATAATCCAAAACGCCAGTTTACACAAGGCAAATTCTAACTAGGAATGAAACTCAATTTGGAGAAGATCTATATTTCAGGTCTCGACAAGTTAGCAGAACCCTAAAACAATACTCTTATAAAGTACTGGTACCGTACCATACGGTATGGAAGATTTAAGATTAGATAGTTTAGAGGGCGTAGGTCCTGTAACCACAAGAAAATTATCCGATGCAGGTGTCCACAACGTCATGGACCTCATCGTCAGGGGTCCTGTAGAAATTGCAGAAATAACTGGAATGGAAAAGGACACTGCTGAAAAAATTGTCAATAAAGCCAGACAACACTTAGTTGATGGGGGATTAATTGCCAAACATTTTGTTAGTGCAAGTGAAATTTACAAACACCGACAAAGCATTGGTAAAATTACAACTGGTACAAACTGCCTTGATACATTATTTGATGGTGGTCTTGAGACTCAGGCCTTAACAGAAGTTTATGGTGAATTTGGTTGTGGTAAAACACAATTTGCTCATACAATGTCTGTAATGGTTCAAAAAACCAAAGAAGAAGGCGGTCTTGAAGGCAGTGTTTTGTATATTGATACTGAAAATACTTTTCGACCTGAAAGAATCGTATCCATTGCCAAAGCTCATGACATGGATCCTGAAAAAGTTCTAGATAACATCATAGTTGCTCGTGCATATAACAGCGCACATCAAGTATTGATTCTAGAAGAAGCCGGTCCTATAATTGAAGAAAACAATGTTAAACTAATTGTTGCCGACTCTGCAGTTGGATTGTTCCGTGCTGAATATCTCGGAAGAGGAACATTGTCAGTCAGACAACAAAAACTCAATCACTTTGTTCATTTGTTATCAAGGATTGCAGAAACATACAACTGTGCTGCAATTGCCACCAACCAAGTTATGGCATCACCTGATGTCTTCTTTGGAGATCCAACACGACCTATTGGTGGAAACGTAGTTGCACATACAAGTACCTATAGAATCTACTTTAAGAAATCAGGTAAGAAGCGAATTGCTAGAATGGTAGATAGTCCTCACCACCCTGAAGAGGAAGTAATCTTTGCTCTAGGCGAAGCAGGAGTAATTGATCCTGAAGAAGCTGAGAAAAAGACGAAAAAGACTACCAAAAAAACAAAAGCAGCAAAAGAGCCTAAGGTAGAGGCTACAGTAGAAACACCTGAAGTCGAGGCTACAGTAGAAACACCTGAAGTCGAGGCTACAGTAGAAACACCTGAAGTCGAGGATGTTGTAAAATCTACAGTAGACCCTGAATTAGATGATTCAGAACCAATTGAAGAGTAATTCTTCTCCTTTCTCTTCAATTCTTTTTGAATTTTCTTTTATTTTCAATATTATTGATTAAATTATAATATCATTTGAGACTGTCAATACATAATGACTGATCTATATCGATTACTTCCTGAAGAGATGGAGCAATTAGTAATTGACATGGGCTATCCTAGATATCGTGCAGATCAAATTTTACTTCCATTATATTACAAATTCCCTAAAGACATCAACGACATACCACAACTCCCAAAAAAATTAAGACAAGAACTTGTTGAATCTGGATACACTATTGGCTCTGCAAAAGAAACTCATAGAGTTGTAAGTGATGATGGTGAAACAACAAAACTTTTGCTTGATCTAAATAATGATAATGCAGTAGAAACTGTTCTAATGCAATACCCTTCATCAAAAATTGGAGGCCATCCAAGATCAACTATTTGTGTTTCTACACAAATTGGTTGTGCAATGGGATGTGTATTTTGTGCAACAGGACAGATGGGTTTCAAAACAAATCTTGCTGCAGAACATATTGTATCTCAAGTAATTCATTTTGCAGAAATTTTGGAAAAACGAGGAGAGCACGTAACGAATCTAGTGTTTATGGGAATGGGAGAGCCAATGGCAAACTATGACGAGATGATTAGAGCAATACGAATTCTAACACATGATAGAGGATTTGGACTTGGACAACGACACATAACAATCTCTACAATAGGCATTGTATCTGGAATCGATAAACTTGCAGAAGAAAATTTACAAATTGGTCTTGCTATATCGTTACATTCTCCAAACAACAAGTTAAGAAAAGAACTTGTTCCAACTGCAGGACCTAATTCTGTTGAAGATATCATTGATGCAGGCAGACGTTATTTCAAAAAAACTGGAAGGCGTGTGACATTTGAATATGCTCTGATGGATGGAATCAATGATTCCCCTGAAATAGCAGAGGAATTGTCTAGACTTTTGAAAGGGAATGGCTCTCATGTCAATCTGATTCCAATTAATCCTACAGCAGGCGATTTTAGACGACCATCAACAAACAGAGTCTATGAATTTGAGAGAATTTTAACGAATGCAGGAGTAAATTGTACAATACGGGTTGAGAAAGGAACTGAGATCTCAGCTGCTTGTGGTCAACTTAGAACTGATATTATTGGGTGATTTTTCCTAAATCCTGTTCTAAGTCTTAAAATAGGGCTTTCGGAGATTTGACACTTAATGGCAACTAAGAAATCTCATGGTCGTTCACATGGATTTAAGCACAAATCAAGATCTGTTATGAAAAAAGACTCTCCAAGAGGAGTCTCATTCTTGTTACGTGAATACCAAGAAGGTCAGCAAGCCCTTGTCATTATTGATCCTAGACAACATAAAGGACTACCACACAGAAGATATCACGGCAAAGTAGGTCGTATTACAAATGTTGGTAGACGTGCAATCACACTTGATGTCAAATTAGGTGAAAAAACGAAAACCTTAATCACTAGATTGGATCACATTAAACCATTCGGTGTATGATATGGAAGAAGTACAAAAGAAACAAGCCATTTCTCTTTCAGAAGTTAAAGAAATCTTAGGTAAAGTTGATCCTGAGGATATGGATCAAATTCAGCGATGGACCTATGATTATGTTTCAAAATTTGCAACAATCGAATCAAAAGATGCAAAAGAAATGAAGAAACAACTCATCAAAGAATGTGAACTAACAGAAGATGAAGCTGTTGAAATTGTAAACATTAGACCAACCAGTTTAGCTGAACTACGTTCATTTACATTCGGCTGGAAAAAACTAATTCTTGCTGAAACTCTAGAAAAAATGCTCAATATAATCAAGGGGCATTCCTAAGTTTTTCGGAGAATTTTATTTTGTATAGGGCACAATCCCCACCTAGAAAATATGAGGAACATGCTTATGTTTTGGATTTTAATCCTCGAGGGAAATCATCAACTGTGAGAGGACGGGAAGGAATTATCGTTACAGCAATTGGAGAAGACCGTCTAACTCTTTTAGAAATTCTTGGAATTCCAAATTCTACTTTTGAGATAGGTGAGAAAATCTATATCGGAAAAGATGGCAGAACTAAGGTTCTATCTGTATTGGGAAAGATGGAGTATGAAAAGATATCATCATCTGCACAAAGCGAATTGCCAACTGTTGTAGAAAACATTGTAACTAATAATGAATCTAAATTTGTAGAGTATCTCAACAAAGCACAACCATTAACACCAAGAATTCATGCTCTAGAGTTGATTCCTGGAATTGGAAAGACCTACATGAAAACAATGCTTGAAGAACGAGAAAAGAAAAAATTTGAAAGCTATGCTGATTTACAAGAAAGAGTTGGATTCAAAGAACCAGTTAAACACATTTCTGAGCGAATCATGGATGAAATAACTGGTGAAAGCAGAATGAATCTCTTTGTAAAGAGATGATAAAACGAAAACGTTTCGGACAACACTTTCTCAACTCAAATCCTATAGCACAAACCATTGCTTCTGAGGCTAAAATTACAAAAAATGATGTTGTCTTTGAACTGGGAACAGGATTAGGAATTCTGACTCCACTATTGTGTAAGAATGGAAAAAAGGTAATTTCAGTTGATGTAGATAAGCAGCTAAC
The DNA here is from genome assembly GCF_014078525.1 of Nitrosopumilus sp. b3. Lineage (NCBI taxonomy): Archaea > Thermoproteati > Nitrososphaerota > Nitrososphaeria > Nitrosopumilales > Nitrosopumilaceae > Nitrosopumilus > Nitrosopumilus sp. b3. The sequence goes on along the minus strand of NZ_MU078697.1, from coordinate 95,526 downwards.
CGAAAATGCAAAATCAAAGTTTTCAGACATTGATAATTTAGTTTTAAAATCCGGTGATGGCTTTAAGGCAAAAGATTCTTTCACAATCTTTGTCTCAAATCTTCCATATTCTAAGAGTAAAGACGCAATAGAGTGGCTTGCAGAATCTTCTTTTTCCCATGGAGTGATAATGGTTCAAAAAGAATTTGCAGAGAAACTACTTGCAAAATCATCAAAAAAACGTAAGGCAGTAAGCGTCATAGCTGATTACTCTTTTGAAATAAAGGTTCTCTCAAATGTTGGAAAAAACAATTTTTCACCTCCTCCAAAAGTTGACTCTGTAATTTTAAAAATTGTTAAAAAAAATGTAATGAGTAAGGATCTAATCCAAACAATCAACAAAATTTTTTCATATAGGAGAAAGACTGTAAAAAATATTTTAAAACAGTTCAATAAAGAAAGTGAAATAGATAAAAGAGTCGATGATCTTTCTGGAGATGAAATAATTAATCTTGCAAACCAAATTCTTAAAAAATGAAGAATATCCTCCTTCAGAGGATACCTTCTTCATTGTAAAAAACATTGAAGATGAAAAAGGAGACTGTGCTTTGGATATTGGTAGTGGCTCTGGATATCTGACAAAATTACTATCTAAGAATTTTTCTCTTGTAGTTGGAACTGACATTAATTTTGCAGTACTAAAGGATCAAACCTACAAAACACAAAACCTTGTTTGCTGTAGTGGCTCTGATGCACTAAAAATAAAATTTGATTTCATTGTATGCAACTTACCCTATCTTGCAACTGATGAAATACTAGATATTGCAACAGATGGTGGTGCAGAGGGATTTGAGATTCCAAAGAAAATATTTGATTCTGTAATTAACAATATTGCAGAAAATGGAAAATTTGTGTTTGTTACATCGTCGTTATCTAACTATCAAAAATTAATTGACTATGCTCAAAAATTAGGCTTGAAAACGCGAATTATGGCAAAAAAGAAATTATTCTTTGAGGAATTAATTCTGGTAGAGGCTACTAACTAATTATTTTCTTAGATTATCTTTTGCATATGTGATAATTGCATCTGTCATTTGTGTAGTTGATGCATTACCTCCGATATCCCATGTTACTGTTTTTCCTTCATTGATGACTTGATATGTTGCATCAAATATTGCATCTCTGATATCTTTCTCACCAAGATATTCTGCCATCCAAGCTCCTGATAGAACAGTAGCAGTGGGATTCACTTTGTTCTGTCCTGCAAACTGCGGTGCACTTCCATGTGCTGCTTCAAACATTGCAAAATCATCCCCCATATTTGCTGAATAAATTAATCCAATAGAACCTACCAATCCTGAAGCTAACTCTGAAATAATATCCATAAACAAATTAGTACTTACAAGAACTGCGCCATTGAACTGCTCAGGGGCAACTACCATTTGCTGTGCCATGTTATCAATGTAAATCTCTGATAATTCTACATCTGTTCCCTCGACTGCTTTTTGAGCACAATTCCAAAAAATTCCGTCTGTTTCTTTTAGGATATTTCTTTTTGTAATTGCAACCATTTTTTTCATGTTGTTTTGTTTTGCCCATTTCAGTGCAGAATTTAGGAATCTGTCACAACCTTGTCTTGTAATTTTTCTAATTGCAATTGCTGCGTCTTCGTTAATCCTTGCCTCAACACCTGTGTACAATCCTTCAGTTGCTTCTCTAAAACACACACAGTCTAGTTTTCTATTGGGTGTTAATCTATCATAAGTTTTAGTTGGTCTGATGTTAGAATATAATTCAAATTTTTGACGCAGAGTAACTGCTACACTTCTTGGAGCTCCTGGAACTGGAATGGTTGTAGTTGGTCCCTTAAAGCAGGCATCAGATTCTTCTAAAATCTTGATTGTCTCATCTGGGATGTATGATTTGTCTTTTCTTCCATTTTTGTCCCATTGCTCAGAGCCTGCCTCACAAAGAATAATCTCTGATTGAGTATTGCATTCTTTTAGAACTTTGAGCATTGATTCTACAACTTCAGGACCAATACCGTCTCCTTTCATTACTGCAGCTTTTTTACTCAAAACTGAATATTTTCGAGGAGTTTATTATTTAATTCTACCTTGAAAATCATTTTACATCTACATATTTTCTATAGTGATAATTTAATACCTGATTTGTCCAAACAATCTCATGCAAATAGTTCAAATCTCTGATCTGCATGTTGGCTCTCAATTTTTACAAGACAAATTTGATACTCTAGTTTCTGAAGTAAATGAACTAAAACCTGAAGTCATTGTAATCACTGGTGATTTAACAAATGAAGGAATGATGAAGGAATATGAAAAATGCAAGTCAATGTTGGATAAATTTAACACAAAAAAAATTATTGCAATTAGTGGAAATCATGATTATCGAAACACCGGTTATCTATTATTCAAAAAATTCTTTCCATTTGAAGCTGTAAATGAGATCAGTGATGATGTAGTTTTAGTTACTGTTGGAACAGCAAGACCTGATAGAAATGAAGGTGAAGTAGGTTACAGGCAAAATTTGTGGTTGGAGAGAACCATGAAAAAATACAAAGATAAAGTAAAGATTGTTGCAATGCATCATCATTTAATTGCGATTCCAGACACTGGGTCTGATCAACTAACTGTTGTTGATGCCGGAGATGTTTTGCGTACTGTTTTAGATACCAAAGTTGACATTGTTTTATGTGGACACAAGCATAGACCATGGGCTTGGAATTTTAGAACCTTGACAGTAGTAAATGCAGGAACTGCTACTTCTGAGCGTGTTCGCGGTTTCTTTGAAAACACCTATAACATTCTCACAATTACTGACAAAAAAGTTCATGTGGATCTCAAAATAGTAGGTGGAAAAAGACTTCCAATTGATGAAATCGTTAATAATTATAGTCAATTTAGCGACGAGTGAATTTATTTACAGATTAATTCTAGGCATATTTGTGCGGGGGTCGCCTAGCCTGGTAGGGCGTAGGATTGCTAATCCTATGTTCGCAAGAACTCGTGGGTTCAAATCCCTCTCCCCGCGCCATTAAAACGTGTATATAGTTGAGGCATGGGGTTTTGCACTGATTCCATCTGAGACTATAGGGGAGTCTATATTTTTTTAAAAAAAAATATCTTAAGCTAGATCTATCTTATTTTAAAAAAAGAGATATTTTAAAAAATAAAAGATAGATAAAAAAGTGAATTTTCAAATTATAATTTTATTTTTATTTATTTTAATGCAAAAATGATACCTTGGAAGCGGTTTATTCCCACAATTCATGCATATTTCTTGAAATATTGTACTACAATCACTACATTTTGTGTTTGTGTATAGTGGTTTGCCACATTTTCTGCAACTTTCATCTGGCATATCTTTTATTTTTTATATTTTATTAAAAAAAAGATAGTAAATAAAATCAATAAATTACCATGTTCTAATTTATGTTTGGTATATCTATGATATTCCTGTTTTAGAAATGGAATGATGCCAATCTTTTCTAGATATGATTTTCCTATAGTTGCAGGTGAGAACAACTTGTTTTCTAGCTTGTCTAGACAAAACATTTTGAATCTGTTCATCAATTGTCTGTACAAAGAATAGACTGCCAAGGCATAATTGATTGGAGATTCATCCAAAACTATGGGAACATCAAAGTCAGAAATGATAGATTCTAAATCATATGAATTGTTTGTTAACACAAATCCCAGAGTTTTGCAATCAACAAAACATCCTCTGTAATATGGAATATTGTCTTTGATCTTTTTTCTAAATGTCTTGTTAAACTCGATGAACTGTGATTTACTATCAATGTTTTTGATTACTATGTGTGGAATTTTTGCCTTGTCTGACAATGTAAAAGAGAAACCGTTTGGATGACGTCTTGATTCTGTGGTATGAGTAGCAAGCCTTGATATGATGTATGGCAATTCAAATCCAATGCACTTTGCCCTTGCTTTCTGAACATATGGAAAAAATATCTTCTCAACAAACTCTCTTCTAGAATAAATGGGAAATCTAGAATCCAGTTTCTTTATTGCAGATTGTTTAGTGTTATCAGTACAGAAAAAGAGACTCTTTGAGATTTTCTGATTAATCCAAATGATGCATGTTCCATAATCTGATTTTCTATCATATCCTAACACAAGATGAATCGAGTCGTTTGGTTTTGGTTCTATTTTGAAAGTGTCATCATATGGTGTACCGTGAGAATCTGCAAAACACCTCAAAAACACCGAATCTAGGCTCAATTTTGAGCCCCATTTTGCAGATATGAGACCATTGGAATGATAGAATCTGCAATCTGAGAGTAAAGAGAATCTTGTCTTTTTGCAGAAATTAATTTTAAAACATCATAAACACCATGATACAAAAAGGATAATCTCAAGACTTCTGATTCTGTCTCATCCCACCATCTAGAATCCCAAAGTTTCTGTGTTCCAGTCAGGATGTTATGGCATGGAATGCATGCAGTGATTTGTCTATGGTCGTGCTTTCTTCCAGCTACATGGTGTCCCTCAAATGAAACATGTCTGACCAAACAGATTTCACAATACTTTTTTCTAGTCTTTGACTCTTGTAGTGTCTGATTGAATAATGCATTTAGAAAAATTCTAGTTTGGTTTGTCTCATGTTGAATTCTATCATGTACGGTAGAGATTTTGTCATTGAATATAATTAGTGGATCGTAATTCTCTAACATCATCAATCATACACCTCAAAGAATTCAATCTCCTCAATGGATTCGTGAATCTCTTCGATTATCTTTAATCTAGTCTCAAAGGAATGCAGTTTACCGTTTGAATCTCTAATTTTCTTTTTCTTGAATTTCTTTAGCTTGGATGAGTCCCCTGTGTTAAGATAGTGCCTTACTGCATTGTGGTATCGTCCTATGGTAGTAGAGTGTCTGGAGTCAGAAACCTGTACAGAACGAAATTTGCCGTTCTCTACAATTGTAACAGAACGTGAAACCTTGTCCCACTTTTTTGGAATCCACCTGCCCTTTACCTTCTTGAAAGCATTGGTATGTTTTTGAACTGTACTCAATGAGATTTCATTTTCTCTTGCAATGATTGATACTGGTCTTTTTGATTTTTTTGATTGTGTGATTACTGCTAGTGCCTTTTTTCTTGTGCTCTTCTGTCTTGGAGTTAATTTGTTCCAGGGCTTTTTGTGGATTTGTTGCTTCACATAATACAAGATAGCTGAATAATACTTAATAACTACCAAATGGTAGTAAACTACCATTGTATACTCAAGATATTGAAGAATCAGTCACAAAAGAGCTACGAAAAAACAGATTTTTGTCGCTTTTGGAGGCTGAACCACTGCCATTTTCTGAACTTGAACGGCAGTACGGCAAGGGCCCAAGCAGTGCCAATCGACTCAGAAAAGAACTGGAGGATGAAAAAAAGATTGAACTTGTAATATACCAACACAAAAAGGCATATGCAATAACTAAGAAAGGAAAAAACTCTCTTCTCTCCTTTGGAATTATCGGGATGCTGATTAACAAGATTCTGGTAAATGGCGGGTTGTATCATGAGGATTATGACAACATTAGAGGTTCAATGTACTATTATGATTTGCCGTGGGGAATCCAAGATGATCTGGTCTATGACAAGAAACTCTCAAAGAACAATCCAATTACAAAAGAGACTGCAAACAATCTACATCAAACTTTGTATCGTAACATTATTGAGGATATTAAAAACAAAAACATCAAACTTGATGATGCTAAAGACGGCAAAATAATTTTGGGATTCATTCTAGAATACAAGGATTTGGTAAAGTCAATCAAAGAACAATCCTTGGATTATCTTGATATCATGTCACAAAAAGAAAAAGACATCTTGGCAATATTTGAGGATGGAAAAGTAACAAAAGAAGAATCTGAAGAACTCAAACGATTACGAAACATTACAAAAGCAAAGCTGAGGATGAAAAAATGAAGACTGAACTGAAAATCATATCTGTCATGGCAGTCTTGGTATCTGCAACATTGTTTCTTGTATATCAAAACCCAAATGAAATCCCAAAATCCCTGTCATTTAAAAAACAAACAAACGAAATAATTTCCATCAATGAAAAGTCAAAAAAATACAAACTAGACGGTAACATGCAGCAATTCAACGCATCAAGAATACTGATGGGAGAAAAATTCAAGGAACTCTCACTAGATTTGCTTGGAATCAAGATCTCCAAAGTCACACTGCTTGAAGGCCAATATCCTTTCATGACTGTGCAGCAAAGAGCAGAAAAATTTGACTATGTTCCATCCTCAATATGCGCCATAGAGCAAAATATTCCTCTGCAACTGCAAAAAATCTCCCAGACAAAGAATTTTCAGATATTTTCCAAAAAATACGCCTCACACACCCTGGAACTGGACATATTTGATGAGCGAAATGACATATCAAACATTCACTATGGTTTGATTGCAACAAATGAAAAAAATCAGCTTGCATCAACATACTTTCATCTTGATACTTGTACTAATGAGATAACTGACAAGCAGCCATACCATTTGAATTGTTTTGACAAAAACACCGACTATAGGTTTGCCTCATTCAACACTGATGATGTCCTCTCTAGCTATTCTAATGGACATTTCTGTAACATAGAACTTGATTCATGGCGACAATCTCTTTATGAATACTCATTGACATTGCGTGATCAACGCCATCAATTACGACAAGAATCCATGATAGAATCCATAGATAATGAGTCGCATTGGAAATTTATTTCAGAGATGAACAAACTAGGGGAACTTGGAAACCTTGTTGGACAGATTATTCACTATAACTATGATGAGCAAAGCTTACATGAACAAATTGAGCAATATGAGAAACAATATGGAAGCATTCCTGAGGAATTGTCAGAGTTAATGGAGAAGAGAAAATGAAAATCTTGATAATTGTTGGAATAATTGTTGTGATACTTGCATCTTTGCTGGCATCTGATCAATATTATTTGTCATACCAAGACCAAGAAATAAAAAAATCTGATTGGGTACAAAACTGTGTTCCTCCTAAAGAACATCAAGTCGTTCCTTCAATTGGATTGTACAATCATACACATTCATTTGATTTACTAACATGCACATGGCATCCTACAGAACATGGCACACCTGGATTTTTAGAATCACTTTACATTAGTTTCATAGAACCTGTCTATTTTGATATTGCAAGTGGCATGGAAATCAAATATGCCTATGCGCTTTGTACTGAAGAAATAAACTATGATGCAAAGTTAAAATCATCTGAACTTGTCTTTACAGGAACCGTTACACGCCTTGACAATTATGATGGACCGCAGAGAGTTACCTTCTTTATTCATGATGTGATTAAAGGAAAAGTCGATACTCCAAAACATGTCTTAGATAACACTGGAAAAATATTTCATGACGATGATGCTGTTACAAGTTCTTCAGTAAGTGTTGATTATACCATTGGAAAAACCTACAAAGTATACGTTGAAAACGGCAATACTGATTCATGCACCACTAAACTAACTTCTCCTCCTGCTGGTTACATATGGGAGCCTGGGCCTGAGGATGGAAACTATTATTCTGAAAATCCTGTATATGTGGAACGCTGTGAGGAAGGATATGGATTGTCTAATGGCGTCTGCACTACTTTTGAAGAGATGAACAAGGATCTTCCAACATGTGACCCAAATCCTAAACATGACTTTGGAAAATGCAAAAAGAATATGGAAGAACCAGACAGCAAGCTACAAGATGTCTTGGATAATTGTGAATGTAAAAAATCTGGACAGGCTTGCATAGAACCTGAACTTCGTTGGTGGAATGCTACTCACTTTATTGACAACATTGACTGTGAATATTTAGACCGGGATGCATTTGGTGCTCCTCCTCCAGAACCAAAACCCGAAGTTACAAGTTCTTATGAAATTGTTAATGAAGATGGCGAAAAAATCTGTCTGGGAGGACGTGGCATGATACTAAATGATCAATGCCAAAGAATTGGAAATTATGACATTGAAACAGGAATTCCAATTGTAAATGACAAAGAAGAATGTGACAAGCTTGATGGCACTTGGTATAAAGACAGAAAACTATGTGATTCAAAATATGCACCAGCAGAATACAGATTTCAATTTGGACCTGAACATGATGCTTATGATGATAGTGAAGAGATGAAGATGGCAAGTGAAAAAGTATACTTTGCTGAAGAAAGTATGGGATTCGGTTCTGGAACTGGAATATTTAATGACTCTCACTTTGATTTGACTTTGATTGTTATTGCACTGGTTGCAGGAACTGGCTCTGGTATAGGTTTGATCATTTATTGGAGGAGAAAATGAATCCCTTACTAATTTCAGGCTTTGGCACATCAATTAACGTAGACAAGAGAAAACTAGTAGTTACAAACAAACTGCAAAACAAAAGACTGGAATTTGCACCACACAAGATAGAGCATGACAGTATCATAATTGACGGTCATACTGGAAACATTTCCTTTGAGTCAATGAGGTGGCTGATGAAACATAATATTCATCTAACTTTGTTAAACTGGGATGGAAATCTGTTGGCAACAACACTGCCAGACCAAACAATTTCAGGAAAGTTGAGATTATTCCAATACAAGAAACACCTTGATGGAATAATACGATATTCTATTGCAGAAAAGATTGTCAAATCAAAGATTGATTCTTCACTGAATCTATTATTGGAATTATCAAAATTTTATCCTATAGACAAAAATGAAATCAAGAAGAGATTTGAGGCCGAATTTGAGATTTTCCGTACCAAATCAGCCAAAAACACGCACAAAATCCCTGAGATAATGGGCCATGAGGCAAGAATCGCTAAAATCTACTTTGAGTACATCAGAGATGTATTTGGCAAACTGGCACCGCAATTCTCATTTGAGACTCGCTCCAGCATTGATCACAAAAGAGCAGACCATGCAGCAGACGAAATCAATGCACTGCTAAACTATGGTTATTCTATCCTAGCAGCTGAAATCAAAAAATCTCTCAACTCTGTCGGTCTTGACACACAGATTGGATTCTTGCATGAGACGTTACTTAGCAGAACTCCTTTGGTTTATGATTGTCAAGAGTTGTTCCGTTGGTTAATTGATTTGTCTGTCATTCAATTACTAGAAGAGAACAAGCTAAAGAAATCAGATTTTATTCTAACTGAAAACTATCACATTAGATTAAAACAATCAACTGCAAAGTTACTAGTTGATAAGATAAAGTACAATTTCAATCTCAAGGTATCCTATGGCAAAAAATATTTTGCATATCAGAATATTCTAAACAATAACATCTCACAGCTTGCACAGTTTGTTGGAGACAGGAAAAAGACTTTGGAGATTAAGATTCCACCAATTAAGATTAATCGTGATGATAATTTAGAGTTAAGACAAAAGATTTTGTCAATGAGTCCTGAGGAGGGAAAGAAGTTAGGTATTAACAAATCTACGTTATGGTATATGAAAAAGAATGTCCAGTCAAAAGATAAAATGAAAATCTATGACAAAATATTAGAAAAATTAGAATAAAATATTTTCAGAGTTTTTTTCTTAATGTTTCATTTAGTGCTTGGGAATAACTAAATGATGTCTGTTCTTTCTGTATTGTTTTTGCTTGTAGTTGTCTGAGTTTTTTGTCTAGATCATCATCAATCATGATTGTTATACGTTTCTTCATGTAATAGAATGTGATTATATGAGATATAAGGAAATAGCAAATGTTCCAAAAGTGGTATTGAAATAATTTAATATCCTTTAGGTAGCGTTCCTTTTTTTGTTATTGTTTTTTGTTTGTCGTTTTTAATCTCAGTTAGCAATTGAATTATTTTTTCTTCATTTGCAAGTTGTTTCTTTATGTCTTGAGACTCTGTATTTTCTTGTCTGTATCGGTGTAGCCACAATGCAAAATGAGCAAACTTTACTGCAATGTATGCTACGATAATGGATACAAAAACAATTGCAATTATTTTGAGATCTTCTCTTAAAATATCCCAGATGTTGTGCCCAATATTTTCAATAAAATGAACTACTTTGTGCTCAATATTTTCTACTTTTTTCTCAATAGAGATGATTTTTCTCTCTATTGTATTCACTGAATCTTTGATATCCGTCGTGACTACTTTTTCTAGAGATTTTGTGTCAGTCTTGATTTCGTTTATGCTCTTTTTGAGATCCTCTTCTACAATTTTTTCTAGTTTTTTAGCATCCTCCTCAATGGATGCAACATCGTTTTTTATTTCCTGAATGTCTTCTGAAAAGTCTTTTTCTATTGTACTTTCTATACTGTTGATTTTGGTCTTTATTTCTTTGATGTCTTTGTTTAGATCGTTCTCAATTGTATTTTCAAGTGATATTATTTTTGCCTCAACTTTTTGAATATCTTTATCCAAATCAGTTTCTATCTCTCTTGGAAGGTTTTCAATATCTGAAATTACTGTCTTTACGTCTCTTGAAACAGTATTTACATCATTTACTACTGTCTTTACATCGTTTTCTATTGTTTTAATTGGATGTTCGATAGGATCTAAAATTCCATTGATGATAGGATCGAGACATATGTCTAAAATTTTAACTGAATCACATGCAAACGCAATTCCTGGTGGAACTATGCTCATTGCAATAAGCAGAACTGTAATTATGTAGATTGATTTTGATTTAAGAACATATGATGCTCTCATGACCACAAACTATTACTCTATTAGAAATAGTTTTTGTTGATCGCAGAATATACTGAACAATCATGTGTGAGGTATAATAATGAGAAAAATCATTACAAAAGCAATATGGGTAATAGGATAACCATCGTACTTGATGCTGATGTTTTAAAAAAACTAAGACACTTACAGGCAAAGCAGATTAGAGACTCTGCATCTAACGTTAGTCTTTCTAGAGTTGTTAATGATTCATTAAAGAAATGTCTTAGTTAATTTTCATCTTTGTGTACAGTTCTACAATGCTTTCTCAAAAAACCTTCACTGTATAGTATCTGTCCACATATTTTGCATTTTGCTCTATTTCCCATAATATTACCATCATAGGCTCATTTGTTAATAATTCTTAGATGTTGATATCTATGAACAATTTCATATCTTAACTTTTGATATTATGATTTCTCTTCATTTTCTTTTAATTGTCTAACAGAGTATTGTATGGCATGAGAGTAATTTGCGAATCTGGATGTCTTGATCTGAGTCTCTATCCACTCAAGCAGGTCTTGGTCTATGGCGATGCTGAGCTTTTGTTTCTTCATGATTTAGAGATAATTAGTAAGACCTATTAAGAAGGGGTACGAATGAATACTACCTATGGCGACTAATTTGAGATATGATTCTGAAAACATCATAGATGGTAACCTATCGTGGGAGGAATTGATCATAAAGGCACAGCTAGAGCAATGGATTGTAGACGTACAGGAAAAGGCAGAACTAGAATCAAGACTGCAAAAGGCATTTGAGAATTCCAAGAGCCATACTGAATATCTGAGTCAATTATAGAACTGTCTGACTGCATGAATGTTTTACACAGACAAGAAATGATTAGTCTGTTTTTCCTAGGTTGACTAACATCGATAAACTCTCATTGGGAAGTTGTACTCTTTTCAACTACTTCCCTTTGAGAGGTTATTCTGTTCTTTTGAAATGATTTTTCTATATAATATCTTACGATGTTAACAAAGTGATAAATAACAATCACAGCGTCTTATCTTGTGTCAAATGTCAATAAACATGCAGTAAGACTTGCAGTAGAGCAAGCAATGCTAAAGATCGGTCTGTCTGAATTAGAAAAGGTACAAGCTATATTATCATCAAAATACCTCTTGACATTAGATGACTGCATTGATCATCCTGAAATCTTGAAGGGTATTTTACTCCAATTGTATCATTCCCAATACGATGAAATATTCCAATCAATCCAAAAAGCACTATCTGCAAATTTAATGGAGTCTGATATTGATAATTTTATAAAATTATTGAAAAACTGAAATTACTTATTCCGTGTTTTTAAAAAGCAAAAATTTCATTTTAATTTTGGAGCTGACTTTTTTAGTCTGCTAACTACGACCTGCTTTGATACTGCCATAACTATTGCACTAGAATCACAAGGCTTGAGGACATAATCCTTTGCACCACCCTTGTTTACCACATCTTCTACCGTTTCTTTGTTTTCCTTGGCAGAGATGACAATAATCTTGGCATTTGGATCATGATGTTTTATTGCCATTGTAGCTTTTACACCATCAATGTTTGGCATTATAATGTCCATAATTGTAACGTCTGGTTTGAACTGTACGTACTTTGATACTGCCTCCTGTCCGTCATTTGCCTCATAAAAACGGCTTCCAATGTTTGCCTCGGTGAGAATCTTCTTTACTGATGATCTAAAAAATGCAGAATCATCTGCAATGAGAATCTTGCAGAATCGTAGAGGATTGTTTGCCCTGATGCTCATTTTACATCAGTTTCCTGCCTTTTGCAACTTTGCAATGGTCTCTTTGACCATGATAGGATCAATTGGCTTTGTAATGTATCCTAGATTTGGAATCTTTCCGCTCTTTACTGCTATCATGTTTGACTTGATGGATGTGACAATTATCATCATGACATTCTTGTCAATCTCTCGAATCTTCATTGCAGTCTCTATGCCGTTTAATCCTGGCATCTCATAGTCTATTGTCACCAAGGCTGGTTTGTGCTTCATAAATGCCCTGACTCCCTCTATGCCGTTTTTGGCCTCAATAATTGAGCCAATCTTCAGGTAAGCTAGAGTCTCCCTTATGCTTTCTCTCATGAATTTAGAATCGTCTATCACTAGAGCACTTAGTCCCATGAAAAATTATGATGTTAATAATACATGATATTGTGTTTGTGTAAAACCTTCAAACACTGAATTTTATTAAGTTAATAACATATTATATAATTGGAAGCTGGATGCACAATATCTTCATCGAAATGATTATTCCTGAGCAAGATAATCCCACTCTACAAGAATAATCTATCTGGCTTCCAAAAACTTTATGCTTTATTTTTTTGTTAATTTGATATGGTTTCAGAACCTCCGATTCTAGGCTATGATGATAGATATTTTTTAGATCGCCCATACACTAGAGAGGAATTATTTGAATTACAACGCCAAATTCTATCTATAATTAAAAGAGGTTCTTCTGATATTGAAAAGGATCTGAAAACAACAATTGATCATAAAGAAATTGATACATGTTTGAGAAAATGTTATTCTAAACAATTAATCAAAAGAGAAAGACTTGGTGTGGAAAACAAAGTTCCTATTTATCGATATTATAACATTGAAACTTGAGACCAAAACCGAATCAGGTAACTTGGTGAAAGCTCCAACTGGATATGATTATTGCAAAATAGTATTTAGGAAACACTGAGAATTTGTATGAACGATTCATTCGTGTTGCTTTTATTATGATATAAATAACTAAAAACATAATAGATAGGTTGGAGGCTAATTCCCAGACCGTTTACCTCACACCATCTATTTACAAAAGATTAGAACACTTTATGAACTTCCTATATTGAGTTTGATTCATGGAAGTATATGTACGCAAAGATATTCAGGCTTTTGAATTTGTCTCTTTTACTGAATTCAAAAGTGAAGATGAACTGGATTTTTGCTGTGAGAAATTAAAGAAATATGTCTCAGTTGTAAAATCTTGGAGTGGGAAAATTGGAAAGTTCTGCATTGTAGAAAAAGACACTCTTACACCCATTGATTACTGCCCCTTTTGCGGTGAAAAAATAGAGTACATTTCAGTGGAGTAAATATGAAAACTAGAGCAGTGATAATAGTTGGCATAATTGTGGCGGGATTTTCGCTAATAATTACAGGAACGATCCTGATTGATTTTCCAATAAAGATGAATCCAACCTATGACCTACCTGAAAATGATGTCTATTGTAATACACAAATTCTAGTCCAAACAACTCACAAAATAGACCGGGAAGTTTTTGCAAAAACCGTTCTAAATGAGATTAAAAAATTAGATTGGCGATTTGATTGGTCAGACAGGTATATCTTGATAACTGACATGCAAAATGAAAAATTACGCATTAGCATTGAAGGTCTGTGGTCACCTGAGAGCAGTGGTATGAGATTGATAGAATCCTTGGAACAACTAGATGAAGTTGAATCAGTTCTTGAAGATAGAGGGGTGCGTTTAGCACTTGAATGTCAATGAAAACTAGATTTTTGATAATCATCTTAATTGGAATTATTGGATCTGTAGGAATTCCTTACTCTGATGCGTTTAATGGTGGTGGAATAATTGAAGTTCCTGGACAAATAATGGATATCTCGCAAAATATTATTTCTCCAGGGGAAACTATGTTTGTTAATGGAAGTTTTAAGCAACATGTAGATGATTTCACTACTAACATTTTCAAAAACTATGAGGATTCAAGTAAACTGGTTTTAACTCTAAATCCAGATACAAGTGAATCTGGGGATTTTAGCTTTAATTTCACTATTCCCGAACATTGGGAGGTTGGAAATTACTATATGGTATTGGAAAACGGAATTCAATCTATGGATTGGAACTTTGGTGTACGACAAAACTATGTTGGTGCATCTTTAGATCCAATAGTTTATCCAATTCCGCAGGAAATTTTATCTCCACTAAAGCAATTCAAGTCTGGTGTTCTAGCTGATGAAATACAATGCAGAGAATCATTGACTCTGGTTACAAAAAATAATGGCTCTCCTGCATGTGTAAAAGAACAAACTTTGCTAAAACTAGTCGAAAGAAAACTGATCATCTCATCAATAGCAGAAAGAGACCTAATGCTAGATGCAGGATACAAACTATATCCTGGTGTTGGCTGGGTTCCGGGAGTAACAAATAATGAATTGGCATCTGAACCTGAACCCGAACCTAACCCCATTCCTGAAGGAAACTATGCTGACAAGAACACATACGTCTATTCTATCAATGACGCAGAATCTTATCTGAATTACACACTTGGCACACCATATCTTCCAGAAGGAACAGAACTTGAAAAAATCAAAATTTCTAATGATAGAAGAAAGGCAACTCTTTACTATTCCAATGGACTGGAAGTGTCTCACCACCCAATGGGAATAAATTTCAACAATACACATTACAAACTAAACCCTGAACGAGAAGAAGGAAAAATATTCTATGATCTTCGTGGAACATTTGCAGAAGGATATGAAATTGATGAGCCAAACAGACCGCATTATTCAACAATAATTATTCACAGAGATGATAGAATCTATGTCAGGGCTACAATGGATATTGGTCTTGGTGAATTATTAAAGATGATAGAACCAATGGACTTGAATGTACCACATGTTCCATACACTCCGACCCTTGATTATGTGATGGGTGCGCCTGAACCCGAACCCATACCTGAACCGGAACCAGAAAATGAAGATTAGAACTTTGATTATCCTTGGAATAATTATTTTTTCTATTTTAATTCCTATATCTTTGAATTATCATATCGAATACGATGATCAAGAATCGGTCTATCTTTTTTGTGAGCAGTTTCTATTTAGTGGAAGAAAACAGTGTACAGTGATTTAGGTGATAAAGAAAATGAAAACTAGAAAAATATTTTGGTTCTCTGTTACTGCTTTTTCTGTAATTATTATTGGTGCTGTCTTGTACATGAATGCACTGTCTTTTGAACGTCTGTTTCCTTTGGATTGTGATGTTTCTGAAGAATGGTTGAGAGGAAAAACAGATTTTCTTGTCGTAAAGAATTTTTTGGATAATCATCCTGATTCAAAGTTTAACAATTTGGGAAATATGGAAAACATGCCAAGGTATTGCCAGTATGAGTTTGTTGAAGAAAAACAGGGAGATGCTAAACGACTGAAAATTACTATGGATGAGAATATGCAGCTAGTAAGAATAACTGCTGATAGTGGAGAAGGAAATGAAAACTAGAGTTTTGATAATAATACCTATAATTATAGGAGTGGCGATATCTCTTCCATTCATAATTAGTAATATGTCAGGTGGCACGCATTACACTCAAGATATTGATCCTAGAATCACTCAAGTCACAAATGGCTTTGCAATAGCATCTAACATGGATGTATACTCTATTACTGTTGAAGATGAGATGCAAGCAATAATAATTACAACGAGTAAAAACATTGATGGATTTATTCACATGGATGACCCATTGCCTATACTGCAAAAATTATTTCCTGACAAAAACATCGTCTCAATTGCAGTGTTGTCTGATGGTGTAGAGATACCATATACGCTTGAAGATGGAAAACTTGGAATGAGTGTAAATAATGCTCAAATAATTTCAATAATTGGATTCTCTAAAATATGAAAACTAGATACAAAATTCTTACTGTTGGAATCCTTTTAACATCAATAATTTTTGGAAAAACATAACATGAACAATAAAATCATCATAATTTCTGTGATTGTTGCCATTTTGTTTTTGGGATTCTCTTTTGCAGTTATTGGACTTACTGATTCTCGTGAACCTTTGACTAGGACAGAGTTCATTGATGCAGAACCAATGAAAAACAGATTCCTTGATTGGATTAATCAAAATCGAGCTGAAAAAAACCTCTCTGCCATAAACATGGATGCAAAACTAAGTGAAATAGCATACAAAGAGGCTTTGCGTATTGCAAATGCCAATTCTACTGAATATGCTGAGATTGTCAGTCAAGATGAAAATGATGTTGTAAAGTCATATGGGTATGGATGTGTAGGCAATGACAACAATCCTGCAACTGTTCGTGGTGTGGCCTTTGCATCTGAGCACACTAGATATCCTGGCGAGTTGGAGCCATTTGTCAAATATTACATGAATCAAGTAGTGTCTGAATCAGAATCATATGGAATAATCTTCAGCCCTGATGCATCAAAGATTGGCATGGGTATTGCAATGTCTGCTGAAAAATTCTATGTATTACAATATGTTTGTGGACTAGAAAATAAGGAAGAGGAAATTGATTGGTCCAAAATCACATTAATGGAGCCCAATTCTATGGAATTTTTTTACTATCCAAATCCTGAAGACACTGAAAACAGGGACGTCTTTCAAAAATTTGTGCTGATAAGACTTTCAGAACATTTGGGAGGCGATGCAAATGACGTCTCTGCATTTAGGGCATACAGTGCAGTATCTATCTCCACTGATCATTGCGTAACAAAGTACTGGCCTGATGGGGGACGACAAAGGCTGGAAGATCCTTGCTGGGGAACAGTATATCGTGCAATTGACGGCCTGATTATACAAAACACTGATCCTGTCTTGATTACCTCTCCTATGGCATTGCCATATCTTGATTTGTCAATGGATGAGAACGGTTCATTGTACATAGAACCTCCCGTGTGGACTGTAGAGAAAAACGGAGTTGTCGGTTACGGACGTTCCATGTCTGCACAAGAAATTCATCAGGGCTCAAAAGCAATTGCAGACTCTGTAAAGAAATCTCATCCAAACCACCCTTCAATTCCTGTGTCATTTGCAGGATACGGCCTTGCAGAGGTTGATGCCAGTCACAACAAAATAGAGTCTCGTTACTATGACTATTCCTCTATGGGACACCATAGCGTGTATCTTGACATTGCCAATGTCTCTGCACAAGACCAAAAGTATTTTCTGAATCTTGCAAAACATGATTCTGAGACTTGGCAGATAGGAGACACTCTAATTTCTGTTGGAGGGAATGCATTTGATGAGAACAACACTAGTCAAGATCCTTCACAAGGGTATGTAATTCAGTTTCTTTTAGATGGATTCAAGTACAGGGTATCTGGCGCAAATTTGGAGTTGTTAAAAAAATCAATCGTTGCAAACTTTTTCCCAGAATATTCCTATGATGATATGTTTTTGGTTTCTGTGACTGAAAAATGAAAACTAGTCTAATTATTCTTGCAATACTAATTCCTAGTTTCATTGGGATGCTTTATCTTGCTTACACTGTTGATTATGAAAATAAAATAAAATCAGAGTTTGAATCTATGCCATGTGAAAATTTTCGAGATGCTCTGACTACCTCTGATCCAGTAAAAAGCAAATATTATGATCAAAGGAGTCGTGAATGCTCTGAAGGATTAGAAGAGAAAAGAAGGCGTATGCTAGATGGTGGAGGAGGCAAAGGCGCATCTCCATTTGATAATTCTCACTTTGATGAAAGAGACTTTATAAAAATACCCTCTCTTGATTCAAGACAAAACGATGAACCAAAAACCCCTGCTGATTGCAGAATGAAATACGGCAAAGTTCAGCAAGATGTTGAAAGATGTGTTGCAAAAATAAATGAAACTCTGCCTCCCTGTACAAGTGGCAGAACAGCATGTTTTAACCAAGATGAAAATCTCTGTGATCCTTCTGGATGGAAATGCACAAACACTCTAGAAATTTTTGAGGAAATTATACAATCAAACTCTGAAACTCCATATGATCTTCAAATTGTATTTAGTGAGAAAGAATCTACTGTGGAATATTTTGTAGGAAATGGAACTACTGACAATATTGAAATTGAGATTCCTACTGATTTGATTGATGGGGTATTTATGGTTCACATTAATGGTGAGGATGTAGATGACAAACGAGTTTCCCTTGATGGAAACAAAGTGATTGTAAATTATGGTCAAAACATTGAATCTGTAAAATTGTTTGGCTATTATGAACTAGATGGATAGAAAATGAAAACTAGAATTTGTAAAAAATGCGGTGCTGTATTGGAGCATCTAGAATCTGACTCTCCAAATGGTATGCAGGGGTATCGATGTCCAAATAGGAAGAATCATCCTGCAACGTCTCTGAACTGATCCCCACTATTCCTAGAACGAAATTCGTCAATAATGCAAAATCTCAAGCCGTGGCTATATTCCCCGCGCCATTAAAACTTAATAGACCGATTTGGGAAGTTTTTACAATGGGACGAAGAAAAACACAAAAAATTATTCGCACTGGTCCAAAAAACGCGACTACTGGAATGTGTCCTGTATGTAAAACAATTGGCAAAGTATTCCTTTTAGGTCCTCCAGGTCAAGAGCGAGGAAAATGTGAAAAATGTCGCCAAGAATTTGAATTATAGTCCAAAAAGCTAACCTGTCCATCAAAATAATTACCCATAACTTTTTAAGACATTTTTTTAATAATAATAAAATATGAATTCAGAAGCCGAAACTATCTATGAGCGTGTTGCAAAACTAGAAGATGAAAATGCATTGCTTAGAACCGAAATTGACATTCTCAAAAAAGCATTTAGAAATAAAATTGCTCGTCATGAAATATCTATGATTAAGAAAGGACATGATATAGATTCAATCATCGATTAATTTTTTGATTTTATACTTCTAATTAATTCTAAAATAAAATCTACATCTTCTGCGTTTGGATTAATCTCCAAATATTTATTCAAATATTTTAATGCGACATCATAATTTAGCATTCTATCTTCTAGGATTCCTTTGTCTCTGATGTCTTCAGGAGACTCTGGTTCTATTGCTAAAACCATGTTGACACATCGTAATGCCTTATCGTATACAAATGATTGAACATAAGAATTTTTTAGATTACGAGTCATTCTAACTAGAATCTGTTCTGGTTTTACCTCATCTAGATATTCTGGCTGAAACTCTAACTCTCCTCCAAAATTAACATCTAGAATTTCTTGCAAGTCATCAATATCTACTAGTCTTCCATCATAGAATGGATCTAAGATCATCTCTTCGTTATATTTTACTAGTATGTGACCTGGAAATCCTGCAATCTTTAGATCTAATCCTACAAACTTTGCAACTTCTGCATAAAGAATTGATAAAGTAATTGGAATTCCTGATTTTTTATCAATTACTTCGTTTAGGAAATTATTTTTTGGATTGTAATAGTCATCATCATCCCCACTAAATCCTAGATTTTCAAAGAGATGCTCGTTTAACATTGAAATAAGATATGTTGGATTTTTTACATCATTAATTGACTCTTTGAGTGACATTCCTATCTTGCTAATTTTTTTGATGTAATCATCTACATTTAGATCAGGATATTCAAGTATCTGAGCAAACTTGAGACATTTTTCTACCAAGTTAAAATTTGGATTTTTTACAAATGCAAACCATTCTGCTACGAGTGGATCAAATTTTTCTTCCAATTGATTAACTCAGTTTTTTTAGGTATAGTTGAGGATCTTTTAGTTCTCTTGTGTTTGGTGGAATTTCAATCATTTTTTTGAATGTCTCTTTACCTAGTTTTTCATATGCTGCTTTAGTGAAATCTTTTCCCATGCTCTTTCTTACCTGGTATGATGAAAAGTCAGTTCCCATAAATGTCATAAGATAATTCTGAAAGTCTTTGTCATCTTTTAGGATATTCTCAATTGCAAATCCTGCCATTCCCTCCATCGCAGTAAATGCTGCATGATGCTGCTGAATTGGAACTAGCCATCTTTTGTAAATGTCAAGTAATTGTGGAATTGATTCGCCAATTTTTGGATCAATTTCTACATGCGTGAAAGTCATTACATCTGGTCCAATCTGTTCGATTAGGAAATGGTCTGGATTCAAAAAGAAAAACAGGTTTGCTTTTTTTGCAAAGGGAAAATCATCTGGAACTGCCTGAAGCTGGCAATATTCTGAGAGCTTGTTTACCGTCTCATTATCTAGCGATAGGATGATTCCTGCAAGTTCTTCATTTATTCTGTTTACCTCCATTGCAGCATTTTTGTTAATTTGATGAAGATTTCCTTGAGTTGAGTGAATCAATTCTTCAAGTACTGTCATTTTTACTGCTCCGAGATAACCTGAATTGACATTTTCAAATCTTGACTCGTATGGTTCCCCTTGCTTGTGGAGAATGATTTGTGGATATCTTGACAAAATGAATTTGTTTAGATAAATTACTGAATCAAGATAATCCCCATATGTTGTTGTAATTTTAGAAATGTATTGAATTGCATATGTTGAATATACCAAGTATTTTGCAGTGTTCTCTTTCATTAGTTCTGCAATGATTTTCAGATCTTCTTTTGCTACTGCGTTGAATAACTTCTTTACAAATTCTTTTGATTCAGGATCTGCAAATACCTTGTCCCCTTTGAGTCTCTTTAAATCTTCTAGTTCTGGAAATTTTAATTGTAAATCATCTGCAACTTTTACTCCAAGAAAATCTTGTACTTTATCTTTGAAATCCGGAAAAATTTCGTTTGCAATCTCTTCTAGTTCTTTAAATTCTACCTTTCTTGCAATGTCTTCTCGCGCATTGATTGCAAGCTGCATAATCTCTTTTTCTTCATTGATTTCAACTGATAATTGGCCAAATAGGGCTTCGGCAAACTCTTCAAATTCTCCCAATTTGCATAAAATCAAAAAATACTACATTTAACATTATCTTGATTATTTCATCAAAGAAATTATTAGTTAATCCCTCTCTGAGCAAACAGAAATGCTAGAATCTACTCTGAAATTCTTGAGCTGTGTTAGATGTGGATATAAACTTGAATTAGATGCTTTTGAAATTAAAAAAGAAGTTGAAGAAGGAATTTTAGAATGCAAAAAATGCAATCTCAAATTTCCAATAATTGGAAAAATTCCAATTCTTTGGGATGACTTTGGAAATTATCTGTCATCACGTAAGCTTCTAAGTGGTAAACTCTATCAGTTGTCAATTAATAAAAAAATGAAAAGTTTTTTGAAGAAAGCGATGTCAAAAACTGTTTTTACAGATGATAGAACTGCACTTGAAAATAGATGGTCTAAAATATATCAAAACAGCAGACATTCAAAATTTTACTCTATAATTAAAAATCATCTTGATTCATTGCCCAGATCTGATTTTGTATTAGAACATGGTTGCTCTATTGGAATTACTGCCTTTTCTTTGGCAGATACTCACAAAATGGTCTTTGGAATTGATAGATCATTTAGTGCATTACAAATTGCCAAAAAGTCTTACAGAGATAATCTTGATTATGTTGTAGCTGATTCACTATCTTCTGTATTTGCTAAATCGAAATTTAACCTTGTAATAGCATTAAATATTTTGGAATTAGTTGAACCTGTAGATTTTCTAAAACACGTATCAAAACAAATGACTTCTGGATATTTTGTAATCTCAGACCCATATGATTTTGATAGAGGCATAAATTCTGTCAAAACACCACTTGATGAATCTCAACTACGCACATATCTTCAGAAATTTGGATTCCAAATTACATCCAAGACAAAAAACCCTTCTTACATTCCATGGAATCTGAAACTCAATTCGCGTGCAACTCTAAACTATAAAGTGGATTTGATTATTGGTAAGAAATAAAATTTCTAAATCAAATCTCTCCAGATACCTTGAAACTCATCACTTGCTACTACTGAAACAATTTTGATCTTTCCTAGCTGGATTAGATCTTGTCTTTTATCATAGTAAACAAATTCTCCTTCTTTATCTGGATAAATTGTGATGATGTCTTGTTGTCCTGGTTCAAGAAGATCTGTTTGAACATTAAACCCATCTATGTAAAGTCTATGATTTGTTGTTCCGTTATTAATTACAGTCAGTACATATGCAAATGATGTGCGTGAAAGTAGTGTGGGGTTTACTTCTCCTGCAACACCCTTTATTCCTCTAATCTGAGTTTTTCCATCTATATCTTCAAAAATTACAGTATGCTCTACTTTTTCTTGCCAGAAAATTTGTACATGTCTGACATTCCCCTGTCCGATAAACCCTACAATTATTGCCAATGCAATCACTCCGCCTATAATAGCTGCAATTACCAAAATTTTATCATTTGATTGCATTACTTTTTACTTTGTTTTTCTCCTTAAAGAAACCAATTGTTAATTCTCAATAAAATATTGAATTTTTACACTCTAGTTAATCAAGTGTAATAGTAACTGTATCTGATTTTGATTTAGGTATAGAATCTGAAACTGTAAGTTCAAAAACAACCACGTCTGGTAAACAATTCCCTACAAATGAAGTGCTCTCTGCAGTATCATCAGCAATCGATATTACATTTCCAGATATGTCATTCCAAAGGTATGTTAGTGAATCTCCTTCAGGATCGTAACTTCCAGAACCATCTAATGGGTGAATGCAATCTGGAAGTAATGCATCTTCTGTATAGTCGTCACCTGCATCAGCTATTGGGTATTGATTAGGCTTGTAAAATGAATGGGTTGTGACTCCGTTATCTGTTACAAAGTTTACAATTAATGTACCACTTGACATATTATTTGACAATCCTGCACGGACATAGCCAGTTTCTCCTTCATTGATTATTTTAGGATCTCGTGTATCGTTTAAGATGCTGATATCCCAATCACCTATTGGTGGGCAGCATGCAACATCTCCTGTGTCAGTAAAATTCATTTTGTCTGTAACTAATGTTTCTGTATCGTCAATAGTTGCATTATAAATTACAAATAGATCAAACTTTTCAAAATCCCAAAATTTGTTTGTACCAGTACTGTTGAACTTGAATGAAATAGTGTCATTTCCTGTATCTGCAGTAAGATTTGAAATTTTAAGCGATGTTAATTTTATTATGTTCTCATTTAACATTGCTTTGTCTATGTTTTCGATAAATTCAATATGCAAATCCATTATTGATACCAGATAAAATATGAGCAACATCGTTCCAAACATGATGATTCCCCAACTAACGTTATTACTTAGAGCCATGTCTGTCTTACCTTGATGATTCGTTGATTGTTCTCATTAATTGAAGTTTGATATTCTCTGATAAATCCATTTTTGAAAATCAATAACAGTTACTTTAAGAACCACTATAAAGTAAATTTTCTAGATTGGTCCATTATTTCATAAATAAAATTAAACGTGTATCTGCCATGCCTTCAAAATGTGTGCATTGTCAGGGAATTGATATAAAAAATGATGCAGTATTGGCTACAATTGGTCCATCTGAATTAAATGCAGATTATGTGCCCTCAGTTCTTTGCCTTTCATGTGAAACTTTGATGGTGATTACTACTCTATCAGAATCAGTTGTTGGGATTCATCACTCCGTTGGGAATCAAGTTTCTATGCGTGGCTCTTAAATCCATTCTTTGAATAAGTTTCATTGTTACAAACTGTAAATAAAAAAACTAGGTTTCAAATTACTATTTCTTTTTTGAAACCTTTGCTTTTGTTGTTTTTGCTGCTGCTTTTTTCTTGGCTGCCATATGGAATTGATAATTTCGGTAGGATTTCTACAGAATAAATTAAATAAATTATACTAAATGAGTATTATTTTGGATATGGTTTCTTGGCTTGACAACCTAAAATTTTCCCATTTTTGTATACTTGGCACTAAATTAAAAAAAGAACAACAATGAAATACTAAAATCACATACTGTTATCCATGGCATCCGTAATTATCATTCCAATCATTATAGTTGCAATTGTGGGATTATCAGGGTATCTTGTTTATCGATTTTTAATTTATGATTTGTATTGTAAGAGATCTGTTAAACAGTCCCTGCAAAAATACAATATCCGAAAAACCCCCTCTCAAATAATTAAAGAATATTATGAAAACAAGGGTGAGCAAATTTCACATCAGCAAATTCAAAACCTTGAAAAAAATTACAGGCAAAATGAACCTGAACAGTTTCTTGCAATGTATGATGCACTCAGAGATGCTCAAAAAAATAACGAATAGAAAAATTTTCTAAATTTCTAAGGGTTTACTGGTATGGAAATGAATGGTGTTCCACCCTCTCCTACTACAAGTGGTAGTTTACCATCCCATGCTTGAGTCTTTAACCACTCTAAATAATTTGGATTTTCAGATAAGGCTTTGTTGATGATTGCTATCGCTTCAGCTTCACCTTTTGCCTCTGCAATGTTTGCATTTGCAAGACCGATAGCGTTGGCTTCTCTCTGTCTTGCTTCAACTTCGATTCTTCTCAAGTCATTTTCTGCCCTTAGTGCATTTTGTTCAGCCTCTACTTTAGATTCGATTGCTTGTGCAAACAATGGTGAAAATTCAAAATCCGTAATTGAAATTACTTCAGTTACAACGTTAAATTGATTCAATCTTTCTCTGATTGAAGCCTCAATATCTGCTTTGACTAGTGGTCTTTTTGTAATGAGTTCTTCAGCATTATAATTTGCAGTTACCTGTTTTACTGTTTCTTCAATTGCTGGTTGAATAACTCTATTTTCATAATCTAATCCTAAATTCTTGTATAGTCTGTGTACTTGCTCTTTATCTGGGTGATAGTTTACTGTAACTGTGGTCTCTACTGTTTGCAGATCCCTTGATGCGCTACGTGCATCATTTGCATACTTTAGTGTACGAACTTCAATATTTACAACCTCGTCTTGAAATGGAACTACAAAATGCAATCCTTCCTGAAGCGGTGGTTGGGTTAAATCAACTGCATTCCAATGTAATAGAACTCCTCTATTTCCAGAATCTACAATTTTAACAGAAGCTGATGCTACAACTCCTATAATTATTAAAAGAACTATGGCAATTCCAATTCCTTTTGCAGCACTCATATTCACGTTTACCTTAGGTGACTGATACTTTGACAATGAATCTAGTATGCTTTAGCTACTATTATACCAATCATATTAAGATAAAATCTTGACACTAGAGTTCTCAACAAATTTAAGACATCCAGACGTATTATGGTGTATGGCAGATCCTAATTTTTCCTGGATTTATCTAGTGATTTTCCTAGCAATTCCGCTATCAAGAATAATTCCTAGATTATTGGCAAAAAGAGGAATTGGGATGAAACCTAAGACAATCCAAGAAAATCAATATACTTCAGGATTTGATGACTCGCAAAAACCCTCCATGGGCTATTCTGAACCAAAAATGGAATCCTCCAAACCTCAAACAAAATCCATGCTGGTTTTGGGGGAACTAAACCGCGGTACAAAATACTTTGAAAAAATTCAAAAAAATACTGGAATTAATAATCAAGAACTTGAATCCATCTTGGAATCCTTGGAAAAAGATGGAATGCTAAAAGTACATCAAAAACAAGGTTTGTTTGGGCTCAAAACCGAATTACTCCCTACTGATAAGGGATTTAAGGAATATTATTCATAAATGCTGGATCATACTCGGTTTAAATTAGCGTGTAGTGGTAACTCTACATGATTCACATAGGTGGAAAAACAGGTGGGTTTGTTTGGTAACTTCAAATCAAAATTCTAGTTGCATGCGTTGTGGAAAAAATTCCATGCTAACTGATGATACTACCGGTGAACAATTTTGCTCAAAGTGTGGTTATGTGGTATCTGAAAAAACCCAGGAATCTGGTCCTGAATGGAGATCGTTCCAAAAAGATGGTGGTGCAGATCCTGCAAGAACTGGAGCTCCCTCATCACTTCTAATGCATGATATGGGATTATCTACAGTTATCAATCCATTAAACAAGGATGCATCAGGAAAACCACTTTCAACATCAATGAAGAGTACCATTGAGAGACTTAGAACTTGGGATAACAGAAGTCAAGTTCATGAACCTGTTGATAGAAACTTGAGGCAAGCACTTGGTGAATTAACTAGATTAAAAGACAAGATTGCAATTTCTGCAAATGTTCTTGAAAAAGCAGCTTACATTTACAGAAAAGCTTTGGAGAAAAAACTTGTTCGAGGAAGATCAATTTCTGCAATGATTGCAGCATCACTTTATGCTGCATGCAGAGACACTGCAACACCTAGAACTCTAAAAGATGTTGCAGATGCGGCAAATGTAAAAAGAAAAGATATTGCAAGATGTTATAGACTGTTACACTATGAATTAGAACTAAAGATGCCAGTTGTTGATTCTGTTCAATGTATTGCTCGAATTTCAAGTAAGCTCGACATTACAGAAAAAACAAAACGATATGCAATCAAAGTGCTCAAGGAAGCACAAGAGCGTGAAGAATCCGCAGGAAAAGATCCAATGGGTCTTGCAGCATCTGCCTTATACTTGTCATGTGTACATAATGGTGCATCTGTCACTCAAAGAGATATTGCCGAAGCTGCAGGTGTAACAGAGGTAACTATTAGAAATCGATACAAAGGATTGAAGGCTAGTCATTCGTAAGAATTTTTAAAAAAATAAAAAAATCAACTCTAGATCGATACTAATTTTCACACAATACTTAATCCGTTAATCATTCACTGCTTTTTTATGGATTGTAAGAAAGGATTTGTTCATAATTTTGCATATTTCTTAATCTTAGATGCTAGACGATGCATTAATTGCGGTCTTGATGAAAAAAATATCTAGTTAAAAATTTGTAAAAAAGAAAAATTGCACAAAAATTGTGCAAATATTCTTTAGCTTTTCAGCATTATGAGTGCTGTATACTGAACTTTATTATCAGACAATAAAACAGCGGTCAGCTTTATGTCTTCGACATCTCGATCTTGAATACATGAATTAATCAAGCTATCAAGTTCTGATTTGCTCTCAGACTGTACTATTTCTACCTTCATTGCTTTAGACATTTTGATTATTTGTATGTCTTAAGAATTTCTGTGCTAAATTTTTGGAACTTGTTCAAACCATGAATTTTTTCATTGATTTTGATAATTGCATCATACATTCCAAATTCTAGATTGTGTAGAAATGTTGTAAATGTTTCAATCATACTATTTTCACCTTCTTAGACGATTAGATTCTAATGAATAATTAAACTAAATTTAAATTGATTTAACTCTGAATACTATCAACTATCTCTTTGCTTATTATTTTCAAGTTTCTAATTACCTCTGAACTAAAATGGCATTTATTGCAAGCATATGTCCTTACTGTGATAATGGAAAACAA
Organism: Nitrosopumilus sp. b3; assembly: GCF_014078525.1. NCBI lineage: Archaea > Thermoproteati > Nitrososphaerota > Nitrososphaeria > Nitrosopumilales > Nitrosopumilaceae > Nitrosopumilus > Nitrosopumilus sp. b3. Next base: position 67,770 of record NZ_MU078697.1, on the reverse strand, counting down.
ATTACCGCAAATAGGACTTCTTGGCTAATCCATCTTTCTGGTCATAGAGAGGAGATTATTGAGCATCTTACTGATACCACAGAATCCTGCCAATTCTGTTCATATCCAGAACCATCTGTGAATAAAAAACACGCTTCTTCACATTATAGGTGGGCTCATCAAAAAAGTACTCTGATAAACTGGGCTTTGGACAATCTTGAGAAACAGATTCTAGTTTAATTTTTCTAAATCTGTTTTTAATAAAAAAATAAAAAGAATCTCTGATTAGTTACCTGTAACCAAATCCCAAATAAATCCGAAGAATTCTTTTATCATTAAATTGTATTTTTAAAAAAGTAGTTAATTTCAAATCTAAATATTCGTTGACAAATGATCCAGAAAATTTTACTCTAATTGCTGGGTAGTCTATTTTGGATATGGCAACCCAAATACCCTGAAAACCAAAATCTAAATCAGTAATTTTTTATCTATATTACAGCTTGTTTATTTGATTCAAACTTCTTTTCATAACCCCTTAACCCTTAGAGCATTCATGAAACCTACGGTATTGATAATTGATGATGATCCAGAGACTGCAGAAATAATGTCGGATCTTCTTAATCTACGCTCAATTGAGGTTCTCGCATTGGGATATGATGGAAAAGAAGCAGTTGAACTTTATCGAAAACATTCCCCTGATATCGTAATGATGGATTATTGGATGCCTGAATTTGATGGCCTATATGGGCTTCAAGGAATTCGTAAAATTAATTCTGAAGCCAAAGTGATTATTATTACTGGTAGTCCTGATCATGAATGTAGCAAGGACCTCTTTGAATCAAAACCTTCAGCTATAATTCAAAAACCATTTGATACAAACAAGTTAATTTCACTAATTGACAAGATCTCACTGGGAGATACTGTAAAGGTTGATACAAAAACCAAATCTTAAACTATTTTTTTAAAATACCTTGATTAGAATTTGTAAAAAATTAAATGATAATTGATCTGATGTAAACATCAAATTAATCATATATTCATTAATGGTAAATTATTCAAAATCTTATTCATGAAGTTCTGTTCTAATTGTGATACTAAACTATCCCAAAATTTTGAAGATGTTGGAGGACCATGGATTTGTCCTAAATGCAATCCTGAAAAAGTTATTCCTAAAAGACCGACTTATGGAGTAAATTATTCTGGAAATACAAAATCATGTTCAAAAGGATGTGGAGCTCAAATCTATTGGGATGAAGAGTTCAAATCAGATAGTGGAAAATTTATTCCAATTGATTCGCAAACAGATGAGCCACATAGATGTGATGGCCCCACACTCTCAGAACCTTACTATCCTGATGAAATAAAAAAATACACTAAACAGAATGAAAAAAAACCAGAGCCCAAAATACCGCTGCCTGCAGAAATCTTATTTGATGTTAGTCAAATTCCACAATCTCTTGTAGATAACGATGGAATAGTTCGAGAAATAATTCAAGGTCATAAAGAAGAATCATTGGGAATTATTCATTATGAGAATATGGTTGCACCTGATCCAGAAAAGATTCCCATAGATAGTCTGAAAGACATATTGTCTGAAAATATTCTCAAAGGAATAGAGAAATACGGTTTTTCGGGATTGCTTCCATTTCAAGAAGAATCAATTAGATCCATCCTAGAGGGGAAAAATTCAATAATTTCTGCACCCACTGGTTCTGGAAAGACTGAGGCATTTTCTATTCCTATACTACAAAAGATTTCTCAAGAGGAGCAGCCAGGTGTATTTGCATTATTTGTATATCCACTTAATGCACTAATTGATGATCAAGTATCTAAGATATCGAATCTGATTGATAGGTGCGGCTTGAAAAGTAAGGTTGCCGTTTATTCTATCCATGGAGGTCAAAGTTCTGAATACAAAGACATGATAATTTCAGATGCCAGTAAAAAATCTCTAATCATCGCAACAAACTTTGATTTTATTAATTATCATCTTATCTTGCAAGACAAAAAATGGAATGAATTATTCAAAAATGCAAAAATTATTGTGATGGATGAGGCTCACTCTTACACTAGCTTTCATGGATCAAATGTCTATCATGTATTAAAAAGAATGAAGCGGTACATGGGAAAAGTACAATTCATTGGTTCTTCAGCTACTTTGGATAACTCTAAAGAATTTTTTTCAAACATGTTTGATTTGCCAGAGACTTCGTTTTCTTTCATTAAAAGCAAGATTCGACGAAAGCACAACATGCACATGTTTTTCATTATGCCTAGAAAATTTGGGCAGAGAACTACTATGGAGATGTTGGCATCAATTTGCTACAAAAATAATTCTACACAATTAATCTTTAGCAATTCACACAATGATTCAGAATTCCTTGCATCAAATGTAGAGGATGCAAATGATGGTATCCGAATTCAAATTCATAGGGGTGGCCTTGATCAAAATAATAGAAAATTATACGAGTCTCAAATGAAAGCAGGGGAATTAGATGCATTATCTTGTACACCTACATTAGAACTTGGAATTGATATTGGCCATGTTGATGTTGTAATCTCTGCTTTCAAAAATGAGTATGATTCTTTTGTGCAACGAATCGGTCGTGCTGGTCGTATGGGTCAAAAATCATACGCCATCTGTGTCTTTGATCCTGATGATGCTGCATGTCATTACTTTGCGCGTCATATTGATGACTATCTGTCTCAAAACCATGTTATTCCAATAAACAAGAAAAATCCAATAATTTCTGATAAGCACACAGAATCAATTGAGATTGAACAGGAGGCATCCACAGAGTCTGATAAATCACAATTTTTTGATTTTGCAAATAGCGTAAATCTTAGAGGAACTTCAGGTGAGATTGCAATTTACTATAATTCTAAAAAAATTGGAACTCGTGGTGTACCTGTTGGGTATTATCAACTTCATCAACATGCAATTTATCACTTTAACAAACAAAACTATGAAGTAACTTCTTTGATAAAATCACACAATGGTGCAAGAGCATATCTGAAGAGATCTTATGAAAAACAAAAAAGAACAATCCCAATTGTGAGAACTTCCATTCTTCAGACCTCTGAGAGAAATGCAATACATAGAGACGTTATTGTAAAATCAAAAAAACTTTCATTGCGATATGGTATAATTGAGTTGAGCAGAACCATTACTGGATATCTTAAAGGGAATTATAACGAGTCATCTGAAAACTTTGAAACTCATAATGGAACAAACATTTCATCGTGGCGGAATTTTAATTGGAAGTCAAAACATTCCTCTGTAAGTATCATTGTTCCTTCAGAGTTTATTTCAAAAACAAAGTCTGAATCAAAAAGCCAGATTGCAGCAGACTCTGCCATTCATACTATAACCCATGTGTTTATCAATGCTGCAAAAATTATCACAAAATCTGAATCAAATGATATTGATGCATACTATGAAAATGGGATAATCTATCTTTATGATAATTCTTCAGATGGATTCAATGGATGCAGTAAAATAATTTATGATGATTTTGAAAAAATTCTCAAGACTTGTTATTCACTACTTTGCGATTGTGACTGTCCGGTAGATCCTAAACAGAAGAAATTGGTTGCACAGGGTGAAAGTTGGGGTGGATGCCCGAAATGTACTTTTACGACAAACTATTGTGTCACAAAAAATAAAGATTTGTCAAAAGATAGGGCAAAAGAGTTTTTTTCAGTTTTTAACTAATTATAATTTCTAAAATAATTCTCAATGTTTGTGATTTTTAATACATGTATCACAAAATTCTGAACCGCATTTCTCGCAAGATATCAACTGTCCAGGACGATAACCTGTAAAGCAATTATCACAACTCGTTCCATTCATAGAATTTCTTGAAAATTAACGAAATAAAAAGATAAACAACTATTCTTTGAGCTTACTTTCTTTAAAAATATCTGAGCCATACCAGCAATATCTAAAGTAATCAAGGCACCATTCATGAAACATTAAGTCATCTGAATAAAACATCTCAGTAAGATCTGATTCCCCATCAAGTGTGGGAAACATAATGCATGCCTCTTTCTCATTTAGAATTAAGACTGTTTGAACATTTTTTTCCATCTTTCTTTCAATTAACCCCTTTTCAACTAGTTTGTCAAACCCGAGTTTTTTCAGTAATGCCTTTCGTCCTTTAGGGACTACGGCTGACTCTGAAAATATGTAGTTGAATTTCACTCCTTTTTTGACTTGTTTTACTAGAGGTTCTATCAAATCAAGTGGAACTTCAGATAAAACTTCGTAAATGTATTCGTTAGAATTTTTGTAGACATTTTTCCATTGTTCAAGCACCTTTGATATTCCCTTGATGTATTGACCGTTTGCAAGTTGACCGCAGCGCATTTGGAATTTGTGTGGGATGTTTCCAAAATAATGATCCTCGAAATATTTTCTATTCTGTGAAATAAACACTAGTGATGGAACCTGTGTGCATACTATTTTACCAAAAGTTGTTAATGTGTACTTTCCATCAGTTTTCTTTTCTATCAAACCGCTTTGTTCTAGTCTGGTAAAATTTCGATGTACCTCTTGTTTTGTAGCATCAATTTCTTTTGCCAAGCTGGTGGGAGTCGAATTTTTCTCTAATAACTTGAATAAAATTTGCATTCTCTGAGGGCTTGCTAAATCCAATACATAGTTTGCAGTTTCATCAAATAGATCCGTCATCGATAGTGCTACTCAACACTGGATAAAAATCATTACAGAAAATTATTCTATAACTTTGATGAGATCTTTGAGCTTTCTTCTTGATTTTGGAGGCTTTTTCTTGTCCGGATAGCCAATACACAAAATAGATGATGGTCTTAATTCTGTACCTAGAATCTGCTTTACTTTTTCCTCATCAAACATTCCAATCCATATTGTGCTTAATCCTACTCCTGATGCTGCAAGAAGTGAAAATGCAGCTGCAATTGTTGCATCCTGTAATGAAAATTTCTCTAACATGTCTGGGGGAAACTTTAGCTTTACTCTTGATGGTTCTGTACAAAAGACCAGCACTACTGGCGCATCAACATATGGCTGTTTATTTGCGGCCTCTACAAGTGCTTCTTTTGTTTTTTTATTTTTAACTAGGTATACTTGAAATCCTTGAAAGTTTCCAGCTGTTGGTGCCACATCAGCAGCTGAGAGTATCTTGTCAATCTTCCAATCTTCCACTTTGGTTTTTTCAAATTTCCTCGTTGAGCGTCTTGTGGAAAAAACTCTGAATATGTCAGTGGGTGAAAGATCTTGTCTTATCTTTTCAGGTTCTGATGATAGAATTGCTTCAATAAGTGATTTTTTTGCATCTTTTTTGGTTGTCTCTGACTGGGATTTTCCATCATCTCTTATCCAAACAGATGGATAGAATTCTTTTGTTCCAATGTATACGTACTGTGGTTCGTGAGGAACTTTGGCATACTCTAACACTTTTTCTTGAATTTCATTGGTCTTTACTTCTAACAACGGATGATTTGTTAGCATAAACTGAGTCACATCTGAATTTACTCTGATAATGCTTGTTTGGTCTTCTAACTCTACCTCGCCAGTAGAATTTTTTTTAAAAATCTCCACTAGATTTTCTAATTCATTTTTATTTAAAATTACAACATCTGTATCATCTTCATCTACTCCTTTCCAAACTAGTCTGCAACCTTCTTTTGATGTGTATGATGCCTCTATTGTTTGGAATTTCATAATGCTTGTCGTTATTGATTATTATAAAAAATAAGTTTGTTGCTAGCCGATTAAACCGCTAGCAACAAGATAGGCACCTGCACCCATTCCAATTACTGCGCCAATACCCATGCAGAGAAGATCAAATTTTACGACCTTTTTGAAAGGGGCGTGAACCATTTTATCCCAGTTTGAGATTTGTTCTGTTTTCATGATTATAGTATGGTAAATGCTGTTCATAGAGTATGGTAAATTTAGCAGATTACTGGTAAGCTGATTAGCTGACCAAGGTATATTGTTAAAAACACTGTATCTATTTCATGCGAGAACAGTATTACCCTAGACCAGTAAAAACCTGTGAGTTTTTTCACAGGGGTCTCGCTGTTTTTTCAAAGGAGGAAATACAATGATCCAAAATAAACAAAAATCAAAATTAATGATACCACGAAACAAAAAGGCATATTATGCCTTCTATGCTATCACAGCAATCTCTGTAATTGTTTTGTCTGTGATACTTTAGGTGGAAAACAATGAGAATTGATTGCTGTAGAAAGTGTGGTACTCTTCAAGAGATCAAACAAAAATGTTCGATTTGTTTTCAAGCGATAAAATTTGAATGTACAACTTGTCTTAACGAATCAGATGAACAAATTCACTCAACATGTAGGCTAGATGTTGATAACTATCTTCCTCTGTCACATGTTGCATAATTATAGTCAAGGCATACCACAGTTTGGAAAATATTTTGATATAATTGATATGTGTTAATCACTTTGGCGAAAACGTAAGAGGTTTGACATATCTCTCGGATCCCCTCGAATCCTGATAGTTGCCTCTTTACGTTTCACCAAAAAGGAATAAAATGAAAAAATCAAACTCTGAAAATAAAAAACTTGGACTGTTTTTAGGTACAGTGCTACTTGTCTCTTTATTTTCGGTTTCTGCATATGGTGATACCCCAAAAAACCCAAATGTTAATTCAATTAAGATACAATATCTGGCAAAAACTTCTGAAGACAGCTATTATGTTCAATTCAAAACCTGCATTGGACAAGAACATGTGACGACTCCTACATTTACCATAACATCTGATCTTGGCTCCAAAGTTGTAAAATATAATAAATTACAGTTGGCAAATTCATGTAAAAACTATGAAACATCAGTTGATGCCAAATACAGCAACAGTATTTTGATTCAGATGCCTCTAGAGGTGACAAAAAAATGAATCTTTATGATACAAAGTCAATAATTTGCCACAAATGCAAATTTGTAATTGGAGAGATTGATTTTGATGCAGAAGTAATCTTGCCACTTTGTGGAAAATGCGCAAATCCCATGCCTGAAGGGGATAAAATTCTCTATACTGCTAGCTATTTCAAGAATAATCCTCCTCTAAAAAAAGCGATGATTGTACAAGCTCCATAAATCTAATTTTGTCTCTGTCTTTCCTGTAAACATGTTTGATTTCTGGGAAATGTATTAAAAAAAAGAAAAAAATATTTTATTTTATAATTCTATTACTGAACCGGCAGATATTGAATATTTTTGACTTTGTTCATCTCCGTGAACGTCATACCATGAAATATTCAAGTTTACTTTGTTTCTAAGCGCAGACTCTACTGTAATGCAGCTTGCCTGTTTCAATCTATACTGTATTGGCTTTTCTGGAATTGGGTTTTCTATTGTTTGATTTATTGATTTTTTCATGTTTTTCAACTAGAAATTTGGATTTAGCCTGATGAGTGAAAATTAATTTTTGATCGATGTATCTATTTTGACTATTTTTTTGTTAATAAGCAGTACAAAATTTTACTGACATTTTATGCTATACTGATAAAAATAGTGATATTTCATTACTATTTCCAAAATAATTTGATCCTTTCAAAATAACATGACTAACTTGACAACTCTGACTTACAAAACAATATTAGTGAATTACTTTTTAAAAATATCTAATTGAATTCAGACCAAGTATTACAGACTATTCAAAATGAAAAGATATCGTTTGTTGATTTCTGGTTTGTAGATATTTTTGGTGAATTACATAATGTTGGAATGCCAAGCTATGCAATTGATAAGGATAGTTTTGTTAACGGCCTTGAAAAACTAGATGCCAGCTCTATTGTTGGATTCAAATCAGTGAATCACTCTGATATGATTCTATTACCTGACCCAAACTCGTTTAAAATTCTTCCAAATGACTATGATCCTGGTAATAGGAAAAATGCTCGAATATTTTGTGATTTGTATGATGGCAGTACAAGAAAGGAATCGAGATTTAATCGAGATTCCAGAGGCATTGCACATAAGGCATCAGAAAAACTATCTGAATTTGGATTAACTCATACCAATTGGGGACCGGAAATTGAATTCTTTGTATTTGACACCATCAATGTATATCCATCGCCATATGCTGCAACTCATGCCTATGGAGGCTCGGGATATTCAATTGAATCCAAAGAATCCCCTTGGGCTAAAGGAAATGTAAGTACGGCAATTGACCTCAAAGAAGGGTACTATCCATCACAGCCAAAGGATACTCTTGAGGGATTTCGAAAAGATGTTTGTGAAGATCTGTACAATCATTTTGGAATTAAAATAGAGGCAGAACACCATGAGGTTGCAACTTCTGGCCAATGTGAAATCAATCTAGTTTATGATGAAATGATTGCAATGGCAGACAACGTTATTGCAGTTAAAAATTTAATCAAAGTAAAAGCTAAACGAAAAAACAAAGTTGCAACTTTTATGCCAAAACCAATTTTTGGTGATAATGCATCAGCTATGCATACTCATCAAAGTCTGTGGAATGAAAAAACAAATGTGATGTATGATGAAAATGATGAACAATCACAAATGAGCCAAACCGGCAGATATTATGTTGGTGGGATTTTAAGTCACGCATCAGCTTTGTGTGCAATTACAAACCCGACTACAAATTCTTACAAACGCCTAGTTCCAGGTTTTGAAGCACCAACTAATGTTTGCTGGGGCTTGGGTAACCGTTCAACTGCAATTAGAGTTCCAATGTACAATCGAAATCAATCAAAGAGCAAGAGAATAGAGTATCGTGTACCGGATCCTACTGCAAACATCTATCTTTTAGAGGCTGCATTATTGTTGGCAGGATTAGATGGAATAAAAAATAAAATTGATCCTGGAGATCCTATTGAAGAAAATGTTTACAAACTTTCTCCTGACAAGAAAAGAGAATACAAAATTGGAACTTTACCTGTTTCTTTGAAGGGTGCACTTGATTCATTGGAAAGTGATTCAAAGTTCTTAGAGGAAGTTTTTACAAAAGACTTTCTTGATGCGTATGCTGAAATAAAATACAAAGAGTACACTGCATTTGCTCAAACCCCAACAGCTTGGGAAGTATCAATGTATGCTGATGCCTAGTTTCATCTGATTTTATCTAAATTAATTTTCATACTTTACAAAAAAGGCATACCACAAACTGTCCGGTATAACCAAATATTTTTTGTATATTCTACTTGTAATGCAAAACCCACCAGGCCAATCTGCAAAAAGTTGTTTACCAATTCAAGTCAGAAGGGAGTCCGACCACTCTCTTCTGACTAGAGGAAAAAACATACCTGTAATCATTTCTATTGTGAGGAATTTCACTTATCTTACTAAGAGGAGGTGTATTTGAAAATAATGAAAACATTTTTGGCAATATCCATTATGGCAATCTTGGCTACAGGAGTTGTTGCTCCATCATTAACTGATGCATATGCTCAACCTACAAAGGCTGATTATTCAGATAAACTCAAAGCAAAATCATATGGCGTAAAAACTAAAGACAAAATACCATTCCAGAGTTCACATAAAATCATTCACGATGAATTTGGTTCTGTAAAGAAAGAACAAGTAAAAATATACAAGAAGATTGTCGCAGAATATAGTGCAAAACAAGTCCTCAAGAATCTCTATAAACTAGGATAATTTTTTTATCCTGTTTTTTCTTTTTAGTAAAATTGAAATTTCATCAAAGTCTTTAAATGAATACTCTCTAGAAATAATATGAAAACAATTTGGTTTGCTATTCCATTTATTTTAATTGGCACGATTGCTATTTCAGAATCATTTTCTGAAGAAACAAAAACATTTTTCATCAGTCCTTCTCTTGCTGATTGTGTAGGTATAGCACCACAAAAATGCCTGCAGATTCGTGAAGATGAATCTTCTGACTGGCAGAATTTTTATGATTCAATTGAGGGGTTTTCTTTTCAGCAAGGACATTCATACAAAATATTAGTAAAAGTAACTGACGTAGAAAATCCACCTGCAGATTCTTCTAGTAAAAAATACACGCTCATTGACATATTAGAAAAAACTTCCACTAGACATATTCCTTACAAAAATATGTGTGCCCCAGGCTTTGTCCCCTTGGGTGAAATCTGTGTACTTAATGATAGGTGTGGTCCTGGAGCATATCCTGGCAAAGTATGTGTGATGGATGGGCAAGAAAAACCATATCTCAGACCCTTACTACAAGGCGAAGCTGGAATTCCTGCTCATTCTGTAATCTGTGCTGAGAAGTTGACTTTGATTTTCAAATCAAGTGATGGATCTCCTGCATGTGTAAAACCACAATCCGTTCAAAATCTTCAAACTCGTGGATGGCAAACAAATTTTCCTAACTTTGCATGTACCTTGGAATATGCTCCAATTTGTGGTGTTGACGGGAAAACATATGGGAACAAATGTATGATAGCATCTGAGCATATTGCAATTGATCATGTAGGTGAATGCAGTGAATAAAATAATTCCAATTTCCTTAGCAGTGGGGATTAGTATCTTGATAATGGTGATGGGAGTAAATTCACTAAATTTCGAGCCTGTACCTCCAGTAACACAACAAGATTTACGAATAATGATTGATGAGTGGATGGATAGTTCTGATAGAAATGATTTGGAACCTAGATTGGAAATTATGAAAGCATATTATACATTTGAAGAATCAGGACAAAAACTATCTGATGATCAGGAAGGACGAGTAATGCTAAATCAAATTCGAAAGATGATAAGTTTTGATATTCCAAAAATGGAATTGGATCAAATTAAAGCAGAGATAAGAAATGATCTGAGGGAAATGGGTTTTAATCCCGAAGAATAATTAACATAAAATATTTGTACATTAATTCCTTGGTAGTGTCTAATCTACAGATCATCAAAGAATTCTATGATTCTTTTAGAAATAAAGACAAAAAATATCTGGATTTATGTCATGATGATATTACATGGATTACTGCTGAGGATATGCCAAATGGTGGAAAATATGTTGGTGTCAAAGCAGTCTTTGAGGACTATTTTCCAAAAATGCTTTCAAATTTTAAAGAATTTCACGCCATTCCAGAGCAATTTCTAGATTTCAAGGATCACATAATGGTTATTGGAAAATATCGAGGGATTTCAATTAAGGACAAAAATTTTGAGATACAATTCTCACATGTATATCTAGTACAAGAAAACAAAATTGTTCAATTCAGACAATTTACTGATGCCAAAGTAATTTCAGATTCTTTGAAATAACTATTTTAAAATTAATTTCGAATCTAAAATTTTCAATGTGTCTATGATTACAAAAGATGTGTTCGTATAGTTCCGATCCAAAATTCAAAATGATTGAATATTTTGAACAAACACCAACCAATAAAGTAATTTTTCATAATGAAATTAACATCAAAAAACTCTCAAAGACTTTCGTATCCTTACGACTCCACACTTTGAGAGATTTTGATGTTTTTATCAAATCCAGAGTTTGTCTCCTCCAACCGTGTTATCTATTTCTCAAAAAGGCATACCACAAATTAACTGCTAATATTATATCATTCTAGTACGATAGTATACCATGTCAACTGTAATTCAATACAAATTTGACCAAAAACCAAGCCAGGAAATTCTGGTTGAAAGTGAGGCCAAAAACCCTCTCTCAACTAGCATTTCTGCTATGGATTTGATTGGTCTTTCTTGGGTCTTCAAAAAAGATGAAGATTTGCTTGAGGAATTCAAGTAATCATGCTTAATCAAATAGGAGGAGGTGCGAAAAATGAGTAAAATAGAAAACACAAGCAGTCACAAAGATATCTATTCTGTATGGAGTGATAGTGTTGACAACTTCTATTCAAATATAGAAAAGTCAATCCCACAATTCCATCAAGCAGCTACTAATCTGCTCCAAGAATATGTGCAAGCATGGAATAATGCTTCATCATCAATAATTGATATTCATAGAGAATTTGCAACAAAAACAGGAATTAAATCCAATCTACCAGAATCATCAATCAGTATGATGAATGACTCTACAGAAAAGATAAACCGTTCATTTAATGTTCAAAGTAAGATGTCAATTGCATCCATTGATGCAACCAAACAGAATATCCATACATGGAATGAAAATTCAAAGTCTTTTGTCAACATAAACAAAAGTATAATGGATTCATTGGTATTGCCATTTAATCCAAAAATATAATGGAGATAGCATCTCCATTATATTTATTCAATTTTTTTGAATTACATCCCTTTTTTCTAAAGATGCAGAAATTATTACTATGGCAAAAAACCTAGGAAATTAAGAATAAAAAAAGAAAATTTAAAAAATTAATTTGTTGGATTCATCAAAGCAGCACGTTCTTTTGTTTTTTGATCAACTAGTGCCTCGACATATTTTCCTGGCTCTGCATTACAATCGCCGATGTTTACTGCAAATCCATCCATAGTTTCACCAATACAGCCATTTTCAGTAACTGCGATTACTTTAACCATCTCCATATTGTGTTCTGGTGAAGTGTAGAACATCAAATATGCAAAAAGAAGACCAGCTCCTAATGCAATAACTCCTGCAACGATCATAGTGTTGGTTCTACTTGATTTTTTATCCGATTTGTTATTCACTGCAGACATGATGCCATTACTAGTAAATAAGTAATAAAGAAAATAGACATTTTCCAAAGGTAATTTTCAAATGTGAAAACTGTACATGGAAATTGTTTCTGTATGTTATATCTTGGTTTCACACTATATTAGGTGAAGAAAAATGTACAATCAAAAGCAAGAAGAAGGTAAAGTATCGCGACGCGTGCTTTTATCTGCACTGATTGCAGGACTTGCAGTCGTTGTAATCTTCACAGTGACTCCTTGGAACTACATTCCTACAGAGGTTACTGAAGACGTAACTGTGATAGCAACAACCGAATACGGCTGTGTTGGAGAATCACAATTTGGACTAAACGTGGTCGTGCCTGATTGTAGTGCACAAGTTGGCGATACTGTGTCTGCCACATTTAATGTTCCTTCGGGACTGTTAAACGGATATTGGGAAGAGCTTGAAAAAAGACAAAATCCGATGGTAGATGAATGGGATAAAGACGTTAGTGGCACAGGTCTTTCCCCATAATTTTTTATTTTTGAAACAAAATATGTTAAATGACTAAAATTGTAATGTTATTTTTAAAATTATTCAAAAAATAACTTGAAAACTTGTATTAAAACTATCAGTATGATTTAATCTAATAATTTCTACGAATCCCTCTTAAGCAATTTTTTCATTTTTGTGTTCAATGACTAAACTACTCTATGCATCAATCATTGCTTCAGTAATTGTTATGTCTGTTTTTAGTACTAATGCCTTTGCACAGTCCGATTTTAAAAAAATTGAAGGCGACGAACTGCTAAATCCTATTTCACAAGATATTCTTGCAAAAATAGAATTTTCAAAAAAACAATTCCAGCAAGCAAAAGAAACTGAAAACAAGCGTACTGCACAACAAAAACTCATCGACGAGCAACGAAAGATTTCTCAAGAATCTCTAAAACAAGAGATCAAAAGAATGGAAAAGTCCTATGAAGAATTTACTCCTAGAAACGCATTTGCAAAGTATGTTTCAAATCTAAATGCAACAAATCATGGGATATTCTGGGATCAATTTGATTATCTTCAAGTCAAAGTATCTCTAGCAAGGGATGCGCGGGACTCTGTTCTAAAACAGGGAGGAACATTTTCTGATGCCATGAAGCAATATGTTCAATTTGCCAAGATGCCAAAAATTGAAATGCAAAATATTGTGCGTGAACTTAACATAAAACATAACCTTGCACAAGAAGACATTCAATCCAATTTTGACATGAACGGGAAATTACCTCGATATGAAAATGATCTCGCAGCTCCATGCTATGGTTGTACTGCAAAAATATCCAAAGTCCAAGTTGATTCAAACCAATCAGTTCCTATATCTAGAACCGTCCTTGAACCAAAACCTCTACAGATAACTGATCTCAAAGAATCACTTTCAGACCTACAAAAAGAATTCCTAGAGTCCAGAAATATCATAGAACAGAAAAAAATGGTATTTGAGATGAATGAAATCATAAAACAAATTCAAGATCTCAAATAATTTTTTTATTTTAATATTAAATCCTAAACTACTTGATGCCTCTCATCTGTTTTAACAAATGACGATCTGACTGATTATTTTGTATTTTCTATGACTTTGATTAGCCCATCTTCAATATCTTCACCTGAAATTTTGAGATTTTCATCTGATGCCATTGAAAGTAATGATGTAGGCCTTGCCAAACTGATGAAATTCTCATTATTTTTTTGATAAACTGCAATAGTACATGGTAGCAATAACCCAAGATCTGGATTGGCCTCTAACACTTGTTTTGCAAGATGAGGATTACACACTTCCATTAGTTTGTATTCGTCTGCAAACTCTAGTCCTTTTTCTGATAGAATTTTTTTAAAATCAAGCGTTTCTAAAACACCAAACCCAATCTCTTTAAGATTTTCAGAAAGATCAGTGATGGTGTTGTCAATACTTTTTTTGGTTTTGACTGTATGTGTGAAATTCATATTACTATTTTTCATTTTGATCTTATATAGACAAATACGATTTCCACACTTGGAAGCTATTTTTGGAAAATGTATTTTGATATAATAATATCTACAGAAATAATTTCATGAATCAAAAACACATTGGAATTATAGTATCAATAATTATCGGATTTACCATAATTGGTGCAGCTGTTCTAGAGCAAAATTCAACTCCTGACAGTCATGAAAAATTTGCAGTAACTTCTGAAACATTGGACGTTTTGCTTGAAAACAAAGAGCATGTTTTAGTTGTAGATATTAGAACTGCAGAAGAATATCAATCAGGACATTTGTTTGGTGCATCTCATGATGCTCTGGATTCTTCAACTCTTGAAAAAAGAGTAACAACAATTCAAAATAGATTGCCTGATGTGATGTGGTTATTTGGGGTTCTGGAAATAGGGCAACAATAGCCACCTATGGGCTTGCACAAGAAGGTATTGACTTTCAAGTTCTAGAAGGAGGAATGAAAGCATGGAACTCCAAGTTCAATTGGGAATGTAGTGTTTTTGGTATTTTTATTTTTTTAAATCAAGATTATATTGTATGATGTAGAGAAAATCAGTGTATGGCTGATTTCAAAATTTTAGGAAGGGACTCTGATCTAAGAAAAGCCATTCTAAAAGCTCTATCAGATGAATACTCTAGAACTATAATGAATTTCACTATAGAGCAACCAAAATCTGTGGTGGAGATTGTAAAAGGATGTGACATTCCAATGACTACTGCATATAGACGTGTAAATGAACTTGAAGAGAACAAAATTCTAAAAGTTACAGGCTCTGTTGTTACTGATGATGGCAAAAAATATTTTCTGTATCAAAATAGACTAAAGTCAATCTATGTTATATTTGGTTTAGAAGAATTAGATGTACAAATTGTAGAGAATGACGGTATGGGAATCAGTGCTTACTGGTAATTTTATTTGTAATTTTCTTTTGAAATCTTGTTCCTGGCTTTTGTTCTTAGCTTAGTATGACAACATGGACATCTTGTTTCATTACACTCCATGAATATTCCACAAAAACTACATCGTTTCTGACCTTCCTGATATTTGAATTGCATTGAAACGCCACTGCTTTTGTATTTATGACAAACACCTCTACAAGTTACTGCCATTTTTACTCAAACCTCAACAAAGTACCACAACACTCACAGAGGATTCCGAATTGGTTTGATAATATTTTCTGACTCTCACACACAAGACATTTTCTTGATAATTTTGCATAGAATCCAAAATTCTTTGCAAAATTTGGATCTTCTAATTGTAATCTCATGTGTGTGATTCTTTTTTATAATATAATACAAAAGTAGACAATTTCCGACAACGATTCCCAATTTTGAAAGTCAGATGAGAAAATTACATTTTCAAGTTATAACTTAATGATGTTTTTTTTAATTAATGAACATAAGTAAAGGAATTTTGATTGGAATTGTAGCTGGTGTTCTTACTTCTGGAGCACTTGCTCTATCCTATGATTCCTCACAAGTAGATGCAATGCCTGGTATGAGTATGGGTAGTTCTAGTAGTTCAGGAGGAATGAGTCATGATTCTAGTTCTAGTTCTAGCATGGGTGGAATGATGGGGGGAGGTCCAAGTAGACATGGTGTCTTCTATGGTCCAGGAACTATACACCAACAATGTCACATGGGTGGTGATATGCCTCCACATTACTGTGAACCATACTACAAAGCAATGTCTTCCGTAGTGGGTGTTAAAGTATCCAATGTAGATCCAGTTGACGAAAAAACTCTTCGAGTTACACTCAAAGAACTTAGTGTAGCAAATCAAGGAGTCAACCAAAAGATATCAGTTTCTGCAGGTGCAGGTGATTTGGTAGGCACTGCTGTAATTGGTAGTGGTTGGTCTGGAACTACGACAGTGGATATTCCATTGAAAGGAATGGGTAATATCTATAATCATGAAAGCATGCACGTACACATATTTCCTGTAACCAACGGTTAAGGGAAATAAATTTTTTATTTTTTAATCCTTATTTTTTCTATCTTGTAAATAATTTGAATCAATAAATCGTACATTTTACAATGTTTTAAAAATACAAATTCTATGAATTCATAGAGAAATCATGGAAAAAATTTGTTGGGCTAACATAGAAAATTTCAATGATGCTGAATTTGTTATAGTTGGAATTCCTGATGAATCCCAATCTCATGCTTTAAGAAAAGGAACTGAAGAAGCTCCGTTTAAAATTCGTGAAATATCTAATTTGCGTGATTCATTTGAAAGAAATGGTAGAATCTCAATTGGTAGGCCCCTGAAAGGAACCGCAAAAAAAGTGCATGATCTTGGAAATATAACTCGAAACCAGATTAAAGATACATTTGAAAAAATTATTCATTCCTCAAAGATTCCAATCTCGATTGGAGGTGATCATTCCATAACTACAGAAATTATTAAAACGATTTCAAACAAAAATGAGAAAATATCTCTTGTTTATTTTGATGCTCATCCTGATTTTGTTAGCTCGTACAGAAACTATTATGGCTCTGTAATCACTGATGTTCTTTCACACATTGAAATAGAGTCTAGTCTTCAAATAGGAATACGTACTCCTGAAGAAGAGGAATTGGAGAATCTCAACAAATACAATTTTGATGTAATCACACCTTTTGATATTCAACAGCAAGGGATAGAAGACATTGCAAACTCTATTCTAAATAAATTGGGCAAAAATGTCTATGTCTCTTTTGATATGGATTGTATAGACCCTTCATTTGCACCTGGTGTATCAGTTCCTGTCCCCTTGGGTCTGAGCAGCACTGATTGTGTCTATTTATTGCAAAGAATTGCTGAAAAAGGAATAATTGGTATGGATATTATGGAAGTATGTCCAAGTTTTGATGTAAAAGACAGAACTTCTCATTTAGCATCTAGGATAATATCTGAAGTACTTTATTCCTCAGGAGAATCATCTTGACTGAATTTGAAAATGAATTTACGTGGGGAAGAGCAATCTCACAAAACACCACAGATGAATTTCATGAAAAATTTGAAAAAGCAGTTGATGATGCAAAAAAAGAGTTTGGTAAAAAATATCCGTTGATAATTAATGGCCAAGAAATCTATTCTGATGACACTTTTTCTGTAACCTCGCCTTCAGATTCACAAATTACTATCGGTGAATTTTCAAAAGCAACAATTTCTGATACAAATGATGCAATATCTAGTGCAAAAAATGCATTTGAAAAATGGAGCAATACATCATATCTAAAACGAGCTGAAATTTTTAGAGAATGCGCTGATTATTTTTCATCAAGAAAATTCTTTTTGACTGCAGTAATGACTTTTGAAAACGGTAAGAATCGTTTTGAGGCAATGGGGGATGTTGATGAGGCGATAGATTTTATGAGATTTTATGCCTTTCAGCTAGAAAAAAACAAAGGATTTTGCAAACAAACTTCTCATCCAAATCCTCGTGAAAAAACTCAGACTATGATGAAACCATATGGTGTATGGGGAATTATTGCTCCGTTTAACTTTCCTTCAGCAATTGCAATAGGGATGACTACTGGTGCATTGATTACTGGAAATACTGCTGTTTTAAAACCTGCAAGTACTGCACCGCTATCCTCTTTTTATTTTGTAAATTTTTTGTTCTCAAAAATTCCTAATGGTGCAATTAATTTTGTTACGGGTTCAGGTAGTACTCTAGGAAAAACCTTGATTGAAAGTAAAGATGTTGACGGAATAGCATTTACAGGTTCAAGAGAAGTTGGAATGCAAGGATTCCAAGAGTTCACCAAAACCACTACAAAGCCTTTCATCTCTGAAATGGGAGGAAAAAATCCGGCAATTGTAACCAAAAATGCTGATTTGGATAAGGCATCTGAAGGAGTAGTGAATGCTGCTTTTGGATTTGGTGGACAAAAATGCAGTGCATGCTCTAGGGTTTATGTTCAAAATGATGTCGCTGATCAATTCATTTCAAAGATAGTTGAGAAAACAAAGAAACTAAGAATAGGAATGCCTTGGCAAAAGGATGTGTTCTTGGGTCCTGTTATCAATAATGATGCTAAAATAAAATTTGAAAATGCAGTAAATCTTGCAAAGCAAGACGGAGAGGTTCTTACAGGTGGAACAGTTCTTAATTCTTCAGGACTTGAGAAGGGCTATTTTGTGGAACCAACAATTGTTACAAAATTACCTGAAGATCATAAACTTGTCAAAGAGGAATTGTTCTTACCCTTTCTATGTATTCAGAGATATGATACACTTGATGATGCAATCAAGCTTGCAAATCAAACAGAATACGGATTGACTGCAGGAATTTTTAGCAATGATGAAAAACAATTAGAAGAGTTTTTCTCAAAAATTCAGGCAGGTGTTGTGTATGCTAATCGTTTTGCAAGTGCAACAACTGCAGCATTAGTCTCTAGTCAACCATTTGTGGGGTGGAAAAATTCAGGCTCGACTGGAAAAGGAGCAGGTGGTGAAAACTATTTACAGCAATTTATGCGCAGTCAAACTCAAACCCGCTGTGATTGAATCAATGAACTTCCAAGTAACAAAATATTTCTTTTTCTTTCTTTGATCCTCCTAATTGAATATGGTAACCAATTAATTCCATACGGAATGTAATCTGACACAACAAATTTCTTTTTGATTAGTTTTGGTTTGAGTTCATCTCGTATTCCTTTTAGCATTTGAAATTCAAATTTTTTTGGATATTTTTTTGACAAATTCTCTGCTTTTTTTATTATTTTTCCATCATGTGATGCTATTCCAAATTCATTTCCTTTCTTGAATAATATCTTCATTAGTTTTACAAAATTTTTATCCACATCTTCTTTTGATTTGAAGGATATACTTGCCTTTTCTCTATATGCCCCTTTCACTAGGCGAATTTTTGCCCCAATTCGCAGCAAATCAATCAGATCCTCTTCTGTTCTTTTGAGATTTGCTTGTAATGCAATTCCTAGTCGTTCATACTTTGAAAAAAATTTATTGTAAATCTCTATGGTCTCATCTGTATGCTCTGAGGATTCCATATCAAGCCAGACAAAAACATGGGCATTGCGTGCATCTAGAATAATTTTTTCAAAATTTCGATAACACTCTTTCTGGCTTATTGAAAGACCTATCTGTGTGGGTTTTACTGATACAGCTCCACGAATTTTCCATTTTCTAAAGGAATTGATGATTTTTTGATACTCGTTAACTGTTATAGTGATCTGTTTTTTGGAAGTGTGATATTCGCCTAGTTTGTTTACAATAGCATGTCTTCCTGATTGATATGCATTTTTTGCAGATGTGAGGGCATCATCTATTGTATTGCCTGCAATCCATTGTTTTGCTATTTTAAACAAAACCTTTTCCATTAACTGAGTTCCTGATACCACAGTAAGTATTGACTGGCGATAATTATATGATTTTAGAATCCCAGACAGATTTTGATAAGAAATATTTTGATGAGAAAGGAAAATTAAATTAGTTTAAAACTACAAACCAATCAGATTTGGTTCAGATTCATTTTGTTGAAGTTAATAGTTTTCTGGATTTTGCGCGATTTGTTTGCGCATTCAGAGAATACCCTTTGAGGGTATATGCTCACAAATTGAATAATAGGATGATACTATCTTGCAGGTTGGTTCTATCAAATTCTATTCTTGCATTTTACACTGATTATGAAAATGGAAGATATATTGAATATGATCCAAAAGGAGGAAAGGAAACTGCAAAAGTTGTCAATTCTATAAATTCTTCTACTCAACATGCTCCGATAATTCATTTAGATTCTCTGCCTTTTCCATTAAAATCCTACAAAAAAATCTCAAACAAATTCAAAACTTCCAAAGTATTGGATTTAGGGAATTTAGCTAGATTGACATATGATCCTGAATGGCCTGATGATCCAAAGGTGACTCTGTTGTGTTTTCCGCATAGAAAAAAATGGATTATAGGTTACATGTCAATGATAGAATTAGTTGAAACTGTATACTGCTTTTATTATGTAGAGTTGGACAAAGAACCTGACAAACCATTCATAAAGTATTCTGGACATAAGGGAATTCCAGCACAATTTACAGACGTATTTCAACACGGATTTCCATATCTTCCTGTAGTTAAATTGAAAAAAGAGCACCCAATTTTTGGATTAAAATAACATTGAAATTAAATTCCTATCTTGTTTAATTTATTGAACTCTTTTTCAGAGATAAATTACATATTTTGTATCTAGTTTTCATATTTTAGAGAATCCTATTATTGAAATTATTTGAGCATTATTTACACTCATTCCAAGTTTTCCATCTTCAAATGTATGGGGTATCTCTACACCATCAGACAACACTGCAATTGAGACGATGTTTTTGTCAGGAAATAATTTTTGCAGTATAGGCAATGGGTCATCCATGTGAATAAATCCATCAATGTTTTTACTCGTTGTAATTATTATTGCTTGCATCTCATCTTCAACAGTAATAGAGTATACATCCATGTTAGATGCTATTGCAAAGCCATTTGTGACTTGAGTGATTCTAGGATCAATATCTTGAGTGTAATGCGTGCCACCTGACATATTACTAATTATGAATGGAAGAGATATTGCTAGTCCTACAATTATTGGAATTATTATCAAAAGTCTAGTTTTTATTTTCTTATCACCACTTAGAGGGACAATTATTCAGAATATCTCGTGGGATGGGATTTGAAACTATACATATAGGCTCATCGTAACTCCAGGCTCTCAAGAGAATTCTATCTTTTTCAAAAATCAATTCTACATCACCATTGGAAGTTCTGACAAGATATCAAATTGATGAGTTAAAGCAAATTATTGGAGATAGTTTTGATATTTTGGAAATGAATGTATACACGGAGATGGAAAAAGATGATTCCATCTATGTTGTATTAAGCAAATCTAGCAAGGCTTGAACCATCAAGGGAACAAAATGGATGTTGTTAGATTCCACATCACGGGGACTAAGCTACCATTTTGGGGTCAAAAATGGATGCAGATAGGCGTAGAATCTATGGAATTGTTACAGTAATCCTATCACCATCTCCACAGTATGACCCCATATTTTGGAAATTTACAATCTTGAATGTATAAGTTCCAGGACTTTGAGTGTTCCAAGTGATTTCAAGATTACCATCTCCGTTTGTTCTTACCGTTTTTGATGGAGGCCCACCTGGAAATCCAGTGATATCCATATCAACAGTCATAGAGTTTACGTTATTTTGATAATTTGGATTAGTATGTTGTAGTGACCATCCAACATTAAAGAAATAATATGGCAAGTCTGCTTCATAACTTCCCCACTTTTCAATTACTTTGATTTCCCCATATCCAAAAGGATCTTCAGTACATGAAGAATCAGGTGTTACTGAGGATGTTGATTCTTCAGAATCTATAGCTTCATCAGATTCATTGCAATCTCTAACAGTAATTACATTGGAAGGCCAATTGTATATTTCATATTTTCCTGAATAAACATCAAGTCTCACATCATCTTGTAATATCGCAGATGTCACTTCAAAGTAATACTTGCCAGGCGGTGGGTCTTTAATTATCAGTTTTCCTTCAGCAACCCATGCTTGTATTACATGAGATATTGTACCTCTAGGTCCTTTTTCTATCAGAGTTACATCTATTGGTATGGCAATATGCAAATTTACCAAGTCCATATTCTTGATGTTTACTCCAACTACAATATCTCCACGGCATTCAGAAGGAGGTGTTGCATCAGGCAATAATGTAAGCATAACATCAGTAGAACCTCTCCATTCTATTTCCCAAAGTTCTTCTTCTGTTAGATCATAATCAAGTCCAGGCAAAGAGTCATCATCTATGTCATCATCTAATCCCGGGAGGTAGTCATCTGTTTTGGAATCATCAAGTTTTGATAATGTTTTTTTACCATTATCAATTATTTTATTTAGTTCATCAGAATAAAAAATAACCTCTTCTACAAGTTCATGTAATGATTTTATACGTTCAGTACCAAGTAATGTATATCTATCAGAATCATCTACAGCTGAATCACTACCATCATCAATAGATGAATCAACAACACATGGAGGTACAATAACATCAAAGGTCAAATAGGGATTACTAGTATAATCTACTCGTGTATCTTTGTTTGACACTTTTTGAATAGTAACAATATCGTCTATAACAAATGAGTGAGTGCCAACTTGTAATGAGCCAAATTCAGTATTGAAAGTGTCAGTTGGAATATCTATGCCAAGTTTATAATCATATGGAAGACGTATTTCATTTTTGTCTTCATATGAACCATTAAAATAATGTCTCACTTCCAATATTACATAATTGTGAAATGGCATTCCTCCAGGATATTGTAATTTAAAGAAAATCTGAGCTCCGTAAGAATTTTTAATGCATGGATCACCAGTTACAATTGTACCGTAATCAGTGATTTCAATATATTTTGGAGAATTAGAATCACCTGAATACAATTTAGAAATACCATAGATTACTGAAGAAAGAGGTGCATCATTATCCTCAACAGCACTATCAATTTGATCTTTGAGATTCTTTGTTTGTTTTTGTGCCTTTTCAGCTTGTTTGTAACCCTCTTCAAGATCCTGTATGTTTTGTAATCTCTTAACCAAATCAAGAGAGTCAAGTGCTACTAACGCTGAAACTTCCAAATCCTGTTGAATTATTCCCATGTCTTGTGCATTATCGACTAATAGATCTTCAAGATCCCCGATTTCTTTCAAAATTTCTACAAGATCATTTGCATCATCAGTTGCTTCTTGTTGATTTGCATCTAATTCAGTTGCCCTATTCATTAAATCTGTGTTTTTATCATCAGAATATTTCATCCAGATATCATTTGATAATTCATCAAATAATTTAGATTCTGTATTTTTAATTTCTAATAGCCAATTTGCAGTTAGCTCATTCAATTTGTTTAGAGTATAGAGATTTTTGATGTTAGCCGAATTTAGTTTAAGACTTTGTTCAGATGATATATTTTGTGTAGAGGTAATTGGTTTTTCTTTAAATGAAATTACTTCTTCTTTTACCATGTGTTGAATCCCAGATTTAAAATCACTATCTGAAATTACTCCATCTGCCCACCATCTTGCATTATTTTTTATCCAGTCAGGAATTTCAATAGTATCTGAAATTTCTATATCTCCATTAGGATCAAAATCAACATTTTCAACTTGAATTAGTCTCTCCTTTACCATAAAACCCAAGCCTGATGCAAAGTCTTTGTCACTAATTAGCCCCTGCTCCCACCAATCAGCATTTTGTTTTATCCAACTAGGAATATCTGATGAAATAGCATAACTGTCATCCAAAGGTAAACCAAGTCCTGCAGTTTTTTCAGGAACTTCTAAAATTACTACTCTAAATTCTACAATTGCTTTATTTGTTTTCTTAGTTGTAGGATCTTTACTCTCAAGCGGGAATTGATACGTGTAATATTTTCTTAATTGTTGATCACCGATATTATAAATTCGAGAGTCAGCACCAAAAACATCGTTTCCTTTTATCAATAATGCATCTATCAAAGTTTTTACAGCTCCAACTGCCTGACCAGCAGGACTAATTTTTAAGGCAGTAGATAATGTGTTTTCAGTAACTTGTGATGCAAGATATTTTCCTAATTTGGAATTATACCATTTTACTTTGTAAGAATCACCAGAATTAATTGATTGAGCTGCTAAATTGACAACTAACTTGTCTACATCATGCCAACATGTATCATGAAGGTAGACATTATGTTTTGGCATTAGAAATGCTTTAGTTTTATCATTAGAACTTGGAGAAAATGGAACCTGTTGATGTTTGCTAAGATACCAATTTTTTAGTTCAATTACATCCATAGCTACACCATCTTTTTCTTTTTGATGATCAGGTTCCCAAAAAGTATAAGCTATTTCTACAGTTCCAGGATTTTCAGATACAACTCCTGGATCAAACTTTGCTTTTTTTGCATCAAAACCTCTTATCTTTTCAATTGTGATTTTAGTGACTTCCGCCTTTACTTTGACTTTGACACACTCTGCCATATTTCCAACTCTATGAGCATCTGCTTCTTGGAAATCACCAAAAGTTATAATCTGAAAAAGTAATACAAATATCAAAAAGAAGGCTAGAATGATTTTCAATGATTCCTAAAATTTTCAAGTTTACTTAAAGATAATGAAAATATTTACTCAATTCAAAACCTGAATCCTAATAGAGCAATCATCTCTTGAAATTTGCTTAGCATGGTTAATGCAAAGTCTCATTATTTCTTTACAGAATGGCTTGCTAAATCCTTCTTCAAAATGATAAAACATTACTTGTGTAAAGGCTTCACTATTGCATCCTAGCATATTACAAATCATGAGATCCTAATCTAGGAATTATTGAGGCTAAAAGACTAGGTTATTGTTAAATTCTATGTGAATCCTATAAGGCTTGAACCATTTATGGAATTAAATTAAGATTCCCAATCAATTCCATCATTATCTGCATCAAACCCATCTGTGGTGTACAATTAAAAGTTTGAAATCTGAAAAACTGTCTAGTTTTGTATAGTTATGAACTCTCTGTTTGGGTTTCAAACTACGTATTTTTAAAAAATGGCATAGTTTGGCATAGTTTTGAACATGAAATTTAGGAATCTGAACTAAATGTTATGGGATTTTGTGTGCCGGGGGCGAGTTTCGAACTCGCGACCTCCAGATTATGAGTATTGCCTTAGTTGGAGAACCGTTAGAGATTACCAAGCGAACTGGCACTCTAACCAGGCTGAGCTACCCCGGCATACTATATGCCTAAAAATTTGGGAAATTAAATGATTCTAAAATATATTGATTAATTTTTAGGTGTAAAATTTACTTTATTTCATTCCATTTTACATTTTCATTTTTTACCCAGAGGAATTTCTTTTGTAATGCTGATGTGTATAATTTCTCCCATTCAGCACCTACCTCATCAGTCCATGCCTTGAATACACGAGGATCGATATAATTTCTCAAAGACGTTCCAATGTTGTAATCTTTGGTTTTTTCAGACAAATCAATTTGCAATTCTAATTTTTGCATTCTTTCTTTCTGTTTCTTCTTTTGTTTTCTGATTTGTTCATTTAGAGTCTTGATTCTTTTTGCTTTGTTCTTCTTTTGAGTATCTGTCTTTGGTTCAGATGTCTGTACTTTTTTGAGTGTTTCTTCAGTCTTCTTCCAAACTTCTTCTTTCTTTACTTTTTTGAGCGTGTCTCTTTTCTTCTGCAATGATTGCTCGAAAGTTTTTGGAATTGTTCTTTTATGATTACACATCATAGCGGCTTCAAGGTTTGCTAGTTTTGCATGATATAGTTTCTCAGTTGCAGTCTTTCCTTTCATGTTGTCATGTTCTACAAGATAATTTTTCACAACTGTGGTAGCCAAGTATGTTCTGAATACCTTTGCAGTTAGTCCTTTAACAATACTTGAATAATATGCATTGACGTGTCTTGAGGTTATGTCATCGAATATCTCATCTTTTGGTTTTTTCTTTTCAACTAATTTCTTTAGATTTTCTTGGAATTGTTTATCATGTCCTTCAGCAACCACTGTCTCTTGCCATCTTACACTATCTTTACCTAGAAAATCAAACTCTATGGTATTTGCAGTAATTTTGATATGCTCTTTTCTAAGAGTAGTGGCACCTACAGTATCTGCCTCGTCTGGATCTTTTTCGTCTCCTACCCTCATCGCCGTTCTGTAAATTAAATAACATGCAGTTGCAATTCTGCTAATTTTTGGATCCTTGCTCTTCATGTCTATGACAATTCTATCTTTAATTTTGTCAATCTCTTTTGCAAGCTTTACTGCCTTTTCGTACTTTTCTTTATCTCTGTCTTGCTTTAGTCCTGCAGTATCAGCAAGCCATACGTATTTCCTTTTTTGTGTGAGAAAATCCATCCAGCTTGCAAGCCACATAGAGTCTTTATCATGAATTATCTTTCCCCAATTGCCTTCAGGTACTTTGGCTTCTTTCCCTAGATTTAGTGTGACATCTTTTGCAGTTACTCGTGGCTTCCATCTTCCTCGAATTGGATGCTCCCCTCTTCCAATAAAGATTCCAGGGGGCTCTGCCATGTAGTTTCCTACTTCGACTTCTTTGCCATCCATTATGGCAATTCCATATTTTGATTTCAATTTTTCTCGCAACTCCTTTCTTTTTGCAGCAAGTGCTTTTTTCTCCTCTTTAGTCATCATCTCTTTGAGATCTTTTTCCTTGTCGACAATTTTGTAGGCATTTGAAAAATCAATGTCATCATAAGAGATTTTTTTAAATTTAGGATCTAGAGTTTTAACAAAATCTGCTGTAAAATTTTTTTGAAAAACCTTGTCCTGAGCATATGGTGTGTCTTTCTTTTTTGCCCATTGATATGCCATCTCCTCTTGATTGGCATCAAGTGATACTGTTTCACCTTTGATCTTTATTGTAAATCCCTGCGCCTCATATTCAGGTGGGAATAAGATTCCATTATGTTGTAGCGTTTTCCATTTCATTTTTTTCACTTTAAAATTGCGGACTTTGATGAAAACTCTATTCTATGTGTATATCAATTTAACGTACAAGTGCTATTTCAGCCTGGAAATAGCTCTTTGCTGAGATATTTCTCAAATTCGATGTCTGTTTTCATCTTTTTTGCTTCCATGAACATAGCAGCATCAGTACCTACAATGTATCTAGGAAGCATTTCATCATCGTGAATTGCTTTGATGATTACTTTGGCAACTTCAGAAGGGGGTGTTCCCATCTGTACCATCATCTTTAATCCAGAGAGAATATGATCCGTGATCTCTTTGTATTTAGGATCTTTTTTTGAATCTGGAATCTTCATTGATTCAAAAAAGTTTGTTTTAATCACTCCTGGTTCAATCAAAGTAGTCTTTATTCCAAACTGTCCAAGCTCGTATCTCAGACATTCTCCTAGTCCTTCTAATGCAAATTTTGAACTAATATATGCAGGTGATCCTGGAAGGCCCATTCTTCCTGCGACTGAACTGATGTTTATGATGTTTCCTGACTTTTGTTTTCTCATAATTGGAGCAACCTCTTGAATTATTCTTACAATGCTAAAGAAATTAGTTTCAAACTGTTTTCTAAAATCATCAACAGATACATCTTCTGTGCAACCAAACTGACCATATCCTGCATTATTGACTAGAACATCTAATCTTTGAGAATCTGAAATTATTTTCTCTATTGCAGAAATTATTGATTCTTCTTTGTCTACATCTAACTCTATAATTTCAATTGAAAGGTTTTCTTTTTTTGCAGCTTGCTCTAACTCGATTCCTTTTTTTGTATCTCTCATGCTTGCAAAAGTTTTGTATCCATCTCTTGCAAGTGCTAATGAAGCTTCTAATCCAATACCTGAAGAACTGCCAGTAACCAGAGCTACTTTTTCCATATAACTGCTAGATTTTTGGTCTATTTATCCCATTTTGATTTGTCATACTAGTGGTCTGTCCCCTTCAGTGGGATCTACTAATTCTGTCTTCTCTCCTTTGTTTATTCTCTCAAGAATTTCCAATGCCGAATATTTGTGAAGAAATTCATTATTGTTTCCACATCTATATGAGAACGTACATCGTGGACATCCTGACTCATTTTTGCATGGGCACTCCTTTACGATGTGCATACTTCTCTCTAGGGCTTTCTCAAATCTGTCGTACAATGCCTTACTTGCACCACTTCCTCCAATGGCTCCATCATAGATGAATATCAAACCTGAAGTGCCCAATGATATCCCTCCTAGGTCTTGAGAAACACCTCCTGTTATCATGTTACTTCCTTCAATTACAACATGCTCTGTTGCATGGTATCCACTGGCTTCGGCATAATCTTCATCCTCTGCTTTTTCTATTACTTTGAGAGGTCTTGGCGCATGAAAGACTATGCCTTTGGTTATAAAATCATACTCTAATGGATTATCTAACATCACTTTTTCTCCTTGAGTAATTTCCTGTCCTAATTCGATATTGACATATCCGTAAACTTTCTTTTGAATATGTAATTTGCAAAATGCAACTTCTACTCCATTTGCAACTCTTTTCTCGAAAACAGTTTCTATAGTTGGCCATTCTTCAGTTAATGATTTTGTATAGTATGGATAGTCTCTTGAAATTTTTTCTAGTTTTGCAAGATTTTTTTTAGGATAATCAAATTCTTTTACCCTATAGCGGATACCTGCTAAAAAATAGATTGCATCTTTGTGCAATTCCTCTAGTGCAATTGGTAGCACTCTGTCTCCAACTTTTCTATCTGATAGAAATATGTCAATGGATTTTCCTATTCCTCTAATACTGTATTCGTTTAACATGGAATTAATTTTATCAAAATTGGGAACAATTCTGTTGTTAAACATTTTCAGATTTTCTTTGATGATGTGATGTTCTATGATTTCTTGATGCTCTTTTAATTCATGTTTTGATATTGGCCTATCGCATGCCATTGCCAATACTTGAAATTCTTCCACGAATGGATTTTTTGGATCAATGTAAGTTTTCTCAACATCTTCAAAATAATCATCAGGATGATTTTTGTAATATTGAGATATTGGATCATTTCCTAATGCCAAAAACGCGTAACCTCTTTGCCCCTTTCTAGCTGCTCTTCCAATTCTTTGGATTAATCTATTGACAGGAATGGTAGATGAAATCACACAATCCACATTTCCCACATCTATGCCTAATTCAAGGGTTGGAGTACAAGAAATAGCTTGTAATTTATCATCTTTGAACTGCTTTTCTACTGAAGCCCTATAATTTGCCATTAGTCCTGCTCGATGAACTTTGATGTTTACTTTTTGCTTTTTTGCTTGAATTGCTAATAGTTCGGAGTTAAGGTGAGAGTTGTTAAAGACCATGGTCTTGTGATTTTTTTCAGTTAATTTCTTTGTCAGTTCTACCATGAGTTTTCTTTGAGTTCTAAGAGATGGAAATAACATCACAAAATCTGTTTGACCTTTTTTTCCAGAACCATAAATTATCTGCATTTTCTCACCAAATAATTTCTCACAAAATTTCTTTGCATCATCTAATGTAGCTGATGCTGCAACAAATTGTAACTTGTTGCTGCAAATTCTTTTGAGTCTTTTTATGATATAGTGTACATTGGAACCAAAAATTCCTGAATACACATGTGCTTCATCTACAATTAAAATTTTGGTAGATGATAGAAGAGATGAAAATTTTGTTTGATGCCACATATGGTAATGCAATACATCAAAATTTGTAACTAAAATCTGAGGTGGATTCTCAATAGTGTCTCGTCTGTCTCCAACTTTGGTATCTCCATCAAAAACTCTGACATCTACTCCTATTTTTTCTGCAAATTTTTGAATTTTTGGGAATTGGTCTCGTGCTAAAGCTTTTGTTGGATATACAAAAATTGCAAAAACATTTCCTTCGTTTGCCTCTTTTTTTATTCTTTGAATAACTGGAATCAAGAAAGCTTCTGTTTTTCCAGATGCAGTTGGTGCCTCAATTACAACATTTTCACCAAATGTGATTTCTTGAATTGCTTCTTCTTGAAATTTGTAAAATTTTTCAATTTTTAATTCTTTGAGATGCTCAGAAATTGATTCATCTAATCCCATCTCTTCAATTTTAGAGCCCATTTTAGGCTCGGGATTCTTCAAAACTTTGTATTCTGAAATATAGTCCTTCTTTGAAAATAGAATCTCTTCTGTAATTTTGTCTGGATTGTTATTTCCTATCATCTTTTTGATTTCATTTTCTGTCCTGATGATCCCTTCATCCTTTAACTCTTCTGATAGTCCTACACTTGTGACTAGACCTTTATCAAAACGTGAGAGAAATTCAAGAAATACCTCGTCTATGTTTTTTGAAAATTCAAGCAGATCCTCTATACCACATTTTCCACAAGAAACATGCATTTTTTTGTTAAATGTTTTTTGTATCTCTATCTTTGATTTGCATTTTGGACATGAGAATTTCAAGATCTAATTGATATCACTTGATTGGTGATTTATTGTTTAATCATTACTTCGGACCCATGACATTATTAAGCTAGGAAATAGTGTTGAATTTAAAAATGAAAAAAATTGAAATCAACAAAATTTACAACATGAACTGTATTGAGGGAATGAACTTAATTCCTAAGAACAAGATTGATCTTGTAATTACTGATCCCCCATTTGCAATAAATTTTAAGGCTAAAAAAGCAAACTACAATAGAACTTCATCGCGTGTATTATCTGGTTACAATGAAATCAAAGTAAAGGATTACTATGATTTCACCTTTGCATGGATGAGTGAGGTCTTTCGAATCCTCAAAGATTCCGGTAGCATGTATATTTTTTCTGGATGGAATAATCTTAAAGACATTCTCAGGGCATTAGATGACGTTGGATTTACAACTATAAATCATATAATTTGGAAATATCAATTTGGTGTAGTGACAAAAAGAAAATTTGTTACCTCACATTATCATTGTCTTTATGTTTGCAAAGATGACAAGAAACGAAAATTCTTTCCCTTTACTAGATTTGGCAAAGATGAAAAAACAAAAGATGGTCGTAGTCTTCATTATAAAGATAAAGAAGATGTTTGGGACATCAAAAGGGAGTATTGGACTGGAGATGAAAAAACACCCACTAAACTTCCGTCAGAATTAATTCAAAAACTATTGGAATACTCTAGTGAAAAAAAAGATGTTGTTTTTGATCCATTCCTTGGTTCAGGACAAGTTGCAGTGGTAAGTAAGTCACTTAATCGACAGTACCTTGGTTTTGAAATTGTTTCTGATTACTACAAATTTGCCAAAAAACGACTTGATAAAAACATGTATAGAATTAAAGATTCAAAATAATTATTTTTTTTCAGGTTCATCTGTTCTTTTTTGACCAATTTTTTCTGCTATATTTTTTCGAATCTCTTCATCTGTCTTACCTTCAACTTTGACTCCTGCAGATCTTGCAATCATTTCTAACTTTTCTCTTTCTGTTTCCACAGGTCCTGAAATTTTTGGTGTATCTTCGGTAACGCTCTTCATCTGATCTTGGATTTCATTTTTTGCTTTGTTGTATTCATTGACTGCTTTTCCTAGTTTTCTGGCTGTTCCTGGAAGCTTGCCTGTTCCCAAAATTAATACAAGTGCTACAAAAATTATGATTAGCCATTCACTTCCTCCTACATTTAGTGAATGTTCTAACATATTCTGATATGTGAAAATTTGAAATTAAACGTAATGTTGTGGATTCATGCCTAGAAATGGATATTTTTATTGAATATCATATATGAGAAGCACTTATTGATTTAAATAAATTCAAACCTGTTAACTATTATGAAAAAAGTTGAAGCAATAGTTCAATCTGGCGTAAAAGATGCAGTAGTTGCTGCAATCAAAAAAGTTGGTGTTGGCGGTGTAACTACTCATCAAGTTCAAGGTCAAGGCGCACAAGATCCTCCTTTAGTTGGACAATATTTTAGCAGAGATATGATAATTTGTGTAGTCGATGATCCTAAACTCGATGATGTGATAGATGCAATTGCAAATGTTGCATGTACCGGAACCAAAGGTGATGGCAAAGTATTCGTTACAGACGTTTGTGACGCACTTGATATCTGCACCAAAAAACGCGGAACAATGGATATCTAATTCAAAACTCTTTGCGGTTCTAATTTCTTTCTAGATATTATTGCAAATACCGCTACTCCTATTCCTATTATACAAAATAGGGCATATGGTATTTCATTTCCAAATGATTGTGATATTGGTCCTCCAATTGTAGGTCCTATTGCCCATCCCATTCCGAAAATAGTTTCATAAGCACCAATTATTTTCCCTGATATTGCTTTTCTTGTCTTACTCAAAATTATTTCCAATGTAAGTGGGAAGAAAATACTAAATCCAAACCCCATCAAAACTAATGCAATTCCAAAAGTGATGATTGATTCAGCATAAATTGATATTGCCAATCCCATTGATACTGCAATAGTTCCTGCAATCAAAGTGTGACTGGTATTTCTTGCAAACTTCCCTGCTAGTGCTAGAGATACAACTCTTGATATTCCAAAAACAAAATACAACAATAGAATATCAGATGCCGTCATCCCTCTGTCATTTAGAAATGCAGGAAAAATAGTGAGAATTATTCCAAATGAGGATGTACAAAAAATCAACAAAATTATGACTTCGGGAAATTTCTTCATTTGTTTAATTGATGAAAAAGAAAATCCTTCATGGTGATTTCTAACCCTTTTTCTTGAGGCTAAAAGCGCAGTAATTATTCCTGCTGCCAGAATAAATGCTGCAATTTGGAATAGAATTCTATATGTGATGTCTAGGCCTTCAAGGAATGCGGTTCCAAGTAGTGGGCCTACCATAAATCCAATTACGAAAAACATTGTAAACCAAGAAATATTTCTGACTCTGTCCTTCTCCGAACTTTCATTAGATATTATGGATTCACATGGCGGCCAAAAAAATGCGTGAGCAATTCCTGTCATTACACGAAATCCCATTATCTCAGGAACTGATTGTGCGACAGATAAAAGATAGATTGATGCTGAATTCATTGCAGCACCTACTGCAAGTAAATGTCCATTGTTAATTCTATCAAGTAGAATTCCTACAAACAATGGAATGAACATGTAAGGAATGAAATTTGTTAGTCCGATTAACCCAAGTTCTGAATATGTTGC
The DNA here is from genome assembly GCF_014078525.1 of Nitrosopumilus sp. b3. Taxonomy (NCBI): domain Archaea; kingdom Thermoproteati; phylum Nitrososphaerota; class Nitrososphaeria; order Nitrosopumilales; family Nitrosopumilaceae; genus Nitrosopumilus; species Nitrosopumilus sp. b3. The sequence continues at coordinate 34,569 of NZ_MU078697.1, read as the reverse complement.
ACCTATGACATTCTTTGCAAAAACTGGTAAGATTGGACCGTGAAGCCCATATGAAATTCCGATTATTAGACCTGTGATGTTTACTAAAATTAATACTCTGTTCATTTGTATGCTGCAACCATTATTGCCCCGCCCATGAGATCTTTTTCAAATTCAACTCTGGAAAATTTTTCTAGAATTAATCCTTCGAGTTTTTTGTTTGCAGGCCATCTCTTGAATGTTCCATATAATGTTCCAAACTTTAATCCCAATCTTCCACCCGCAATAAATGCAAGAATTGGTAGAATACATCTCAGATAAAATGAAACCCCTGCTCTGATGAATGCATCATCTGGTTTTCCTAAATCTACAATTACAAATCTTCCTTCTTTTTTTAAAACTCTGTGAATTTCTGAAATTGCAATTCTCAAATTGATTGCATCCCTTAAAGAATATCCACACAAAACAGCATCAAATTCCTCATCTCTAAACGGGATGTGTTCAAATACTCCATTTGCCATGTCTGGAGATTTGTCAAAATGACTGCTTGTATTTTTTAACATAGGGACAAGCGGATCATATAGTGTGATTGAAATTTTACCGTCCGTTAATTTCATTGCAGTCTTTGACATGTTACCAAAACCAGAGCCTGCATCAAGAATCTTGTTTCCTGGAAGCACTCTTCCTGAAATTCCTCGATTCCTGTGTTCAACATCTTTTCCCAAAGAAATAATGGAATTTACTTTATCATAAACTGGAATGATTTCTCGAAGTACTTCCATTACTTCTCCCCAATAACTTCCTAAACCCATGATTATCGTCTCAGTAAATCTGTTTGAATAGTTTTCAAATCTAAAACTTCTATTGAGTGCTAAATTTTGATGCGTTTTTTGAATAGTTTTCTACATCTGAATCAGAAATTTTCTCAAAAACTTTAGATTCTGCAGTTATCTTTGCCATCTTTACATTATTTGCACCATCTTTTTGTTCAGACTTTAGATTAATTGCTGCAATAGCTAATGTTGCAGCGTCTTCCAAATTCATGTCTTCGTTATAGAATTTTTCTAAAAATTCATTAACATCTTCTGCACCTGCACCTATTGCAACTGCTGAATATTGTAAATAAGTTCCACTTGGATCTGTGACATAGATTGATTCTCCTTTTTGATCAATCCCTGCAATGATCATTGACACTCCATTTGGACGTACTCCGCCATATTGTGTGAATTGATGTGCTTGATCAGCTAAATGTTTTGCAACTGTTGAAACTTCGACTGATTCATCATATGTCATTCTATTTCCTTGTGAAAAGAATCTTGCACTGTCTACTTGAACACGTGCATCAGGAATGTATCCTGCTGCTGCAACTCCTATATGATAATCGACTTGAAAAATTTTCTGTGTGATATTTTTAGTTTGTAATGGACGTGGTTTTTCCTCTACTGCTAAAATAACTCCTTCCTTGCTGAGGATGCCAATTGCGATTGTCCCTCTTTTTACGGTCTCAATTGCATACTCTACTTGGTAAATTCTGCCGTCTGGAGAATACATGGTTGGAGTCATATCGTAACCACGTGATGCCATCATGATATCACGAGTCTATTCTCAGTCAATTTAAGGGTAATTGTCTTGCCTGAATATGGAAAAGATCTGGAAATAGGGTTTTAAGCAAAAATCTCTATTTTCTATTGATGACAAACCAGCTCCTGGAATTCAAAGAAATTATCAGATCAAAGCAAGTTCTCCAACAAAGAAAACCCGACAAGCAAACTCGAAAATTACTTCTTTATTTATTTACAAGCACAAGAGGGGGATTTACCCGATTAAGAATTGTCATTCATTTGCTTGAAAAACCATACAATACTCATCAATTGGCACAAGCACTTGATCTTGATTACAAGGCAGTTCAGCATCATATGAAAGTATTAGAAAAAAATAACATGGTTTCAAAAATCGGAGAAAAATATGGAGTGATTTATCACCTATCAAATTTTCTCGAATTAAACATCCATACATTGGAAGAGGCAATCGATAAACTAGATAGAAAACTGAATCACAAAAAAATTTACATCTAATTCATCATTTGCGATCTGAAATTTTGAATGAAACTTAATATAATATAATTAATTTTGAAAATCATCTTGGTTAAGAATGATCCTTTTGCTAATGCAACTCAACAAGTTAATGATGCTTGCGATCTTCTTGGAATTAAGGATAAAGGATTACGCGAATATCTTGCAATGCCAAACAAAGTTTTGAGAGTAAAAATTCCAGTAACAATGGATAATGGTAAACTTAGAATTTTTACCGGTTTTAGAAGTCAACACAATAATGATAGAGGTCCGTACAAAGGAGGTATTCGATACTTTAACCCAGAAGGTGGTGTTGAATACATGGAACGTGAAGTTATGGCACTTTCATCTTGGATGACTTGGAAATGTGCAATTGTTGATATTCCATTAGGTGGAGGTAAAGGTGGTATCTTTGTCAATCCTAAAACTGAAAAAATTAGTGACACTGAACTTGAAAAAATAACACGAGGTTTTGCATACAAAATATCTGAAATTATTGGTCCTGCAAAAGATATTCCAGCTCCTGATGTCTATACAACTGGTAAAGAAATGACACAAATCATGGATACATTTAGCAAACTAAACGGTAATCAATATTCTCCAGGTGTAATCACTGGAAAACCAATTTCAATGGGCGGTTCACTTGCAAGAAATGTTGCAACTGGTTTAGGTGCAGCATATACAGTAAGAGAAGCTGCAAAGGCAATTAAACTAAATCTAAAAGGTGCTAAAGTTGTTTTACAAGGATTTGGAAATGCATCAACATTTGCAGGAGAGTATCTTGAAAAAATGGGTGCAAAAATAATCGGAGTTAGTGATTCTAAAGGTTCTATATCTATTCCTAAAAGTGCAAAGGTAAGTAAAATTTTAGAGTATAAACAAAAACATGGTTCTGTTGTTGGTTTCCCTGGAAGTAAAAAAATCTCTACTGAAGAATTACTTACTACAAAATGTGATGTTTTAGTCCCTGGTGCATTAGAAAACCAAATCGATGCAAAGATTGCAAGGAATCTCAAATGTAAAATTATTGCAGAAGCTGCAAATGGCCCAACATTACCTGAGGCTGATCCAATTATCTATAAAAAGAATATTCTAGTAATTCCAGATATTCTAGCAAACTCTGGTGGTGTATGTATTTCATATCTTGAATGGGTTCAAAACAATATGGGATACTATTGGACCTTTGACGAGGTTGCAAATAAGATGGAGAAAAATATCACTAAAGGATTCAAAGACGCATATGAAATGTCAAAGAAACACAAGGTAGACATGAGAAAAGCAACTATGGCTTTAGCAGTAAATAGAGTAATAGAGGCTTTTAACCAAAAAGGTATTTGGCCTTAGACTAGATAAGATTCGTAACAAACTAGTTGCTCAATAAACATAATTTTTCCTTTTGTTATCTCTCTGAGTTTTCTTTTGTATGAAAGATCAATCTTTGCTCTTCTTTGAAGAAGATGAATTGTTTTTCCAGTTAGGTGTCTTCCTTTTTTATCTCTGTCAAAAAGTAAGATGATGTTTTTGTATTTTGAAACATAGTCTGTAAAATCTACCATTCCCTTGAATTTGTAAAATTCTAAAATTTTTCCACGATATCCTACTTTTCTTAATGCACTAGAGTCTCGCTTTCCTTCTACAGCAACTATGCAATTAGTCTTTGAGTTTAATTGTAAAACAAGATTTTTCAAGTCTATAATTTCTTGTTCCGTTACTAGCATGCTATTCTCTCTGTTTTAACATATTAAGCACTTTTGTAAAATATCAATAATGTCTGAAGTTTTACTAATACAAAATACTAGAATCGAAGGTTCTGGATATCTTGGTGAACTTTTAGAAGAGGATGGATTTCATATTACTTCAGTTCATGCCAAACACGAAAAGATTCCCGAAAAAAAATTCCCACTTGCTGTAATTTTAGGTGCACCAGAAAGTGCAAATGATGATTTGCCCTACCTTGAAGAGGAACAAAAACTTATCAAAAATTATGTGGCAGAAAATATTCCTGTATTAGGAATATGTTTAGGTTCTCAACTAATTGCAAAAACATTCGGTGCAAAAGTTTATCCTGGACCTAAAAAAGAAATTGGATTTTATGATGATTTGAAAATCTCAAATAGTTCGCCCCTTTTTTCTGGTTTCAAAAACCCTTTCACTGTTTTTCATTGGCATGGTGATACCTTTGATTTACCTGATGGTGCTATCAATTTAGTCTCATCTGAGTATTATCCCAATCAGGCATTTCAATACAAAAGTGCAATTGGATTGCAATTTCATTTGGAAGTAAATGAGAAGATGGTGAATCTTTGGCTTGATAATACTGAAGAAAAACTCAAAGAAATCCCATACATCGATCCACAAAAAATCCGTTTAGATATCATTGAAAATATTTCAAGTGTAAAATCAAATATGAAGAATTTTTACAACAATTTCAAAACGTCATTTGACCTTTGACCAAAGTTTAATATACTTAGATTTGATTTCATCGATCGAACGATGGCTGCCGTGAAGAAAATTTTTGAAGAAATTATTCAAACAGATCACAAAGTAATTACTGAAGAATCATCGAAATCTATTCTTAAAACTTATGGAGTTAAAGTCCCACCTTATGCACTTGCTACTTCTGCAGATGAAGCAGCAAAACAAGCAAAAAAAATTGGATTCCCTCTTGTAATGAAAGTTGTATCTCCACAAATTTTACACAAGACTGATGTTGGAGGAGTAAAAGTTGGAATTGATAATGTCAATGACGTAAAAAAGACATTCAATGACATGTATGGTCGTCTTTCTAAAAAGAAAGGTGTTGAAGTTAAGGGAATTCTTTTGGAAAAGATGGTTCCAAAAGGCGTTGAACTCATTGTAGGTATTCAAAATGATCCACAATTTGGTCCAATGATAATGGCTGGATTGGGTGGAGTTATGACCGAAGTCTTCAAAGACGTTGCATTTAGAATGCTACCTATCTCTACATCTGATGCTAAATCAATGATTAATGAACTCAAAGGTTCTAAACTTCTGAAAGGCTTCAGAGGAAGTGAGCCAGTTGATCTTAACATGGTCGCAAAAATGTTAGTAAACATTGGAAAATTAGGCGTAGAAAATGCCGATTACATCAACAGCATTGACTTTAATCCGGTAATTGTTTATCCAAAATCACATTATGTAGTTGATGCAAAAATTATTCTAAATAATAAATTAAAAAAGAATTCTATCTCTAAAGCCAAACCAAACATTGAATCAATGGAATCCTTCTTCACTCCAAAGTCCGTTGCACTAGTTGGAGCATCTGCAACACCTGGAAAAATTGGTAATTCTGTTTTAGATGCACTTGGAAAACAAGATTACAAAGGTAAGGTGTATCCAATTAATCCAAAACAAAAATCAATTCTTGGAATCAAATGTTATCCGTCATTAGAAGACATTCCAGCCAAAGTTGACCTTGTTGTTGTTTGTATTGATCTTTCATTATGTGGACCAATTATGAAGACCTGTGCAAAGAAAGGAATTCATAATGTTGTAATCGTTTCAGGTGGAGGTAAAGAGCTTGGTGGTGATAGAGCTGCCATGGAAGCTGAAGTAAAAGAATTATCACTAAAACACAAAATCCGTGTGGTGGGTCCAAATTGTATTGGAATGTTTAATGCTGCTAATCGTCTTGATTGTGCATTTCAAGGACAAGAAAGAATGGTACGTTCAAAATTAGGAAATGTTGCATTTTTCTCTCAAAGTGGAACCATGGGAATTAGTATGTTAGAAAGTGCTGATGTGTTTGGTTTGTCCAAGATGATTAGTTTTGGTAATCGTTCTGATGTTGATGAGGCAGATATGATATGGTATGCTGCAAATGATCCCCAAACTAAAGTCATTGGCTTGTATGTTGAAGGATTTGGTGATGGTAGAAAATTCATCAATACTGCTAAACGTGTAATGAAAGAAAAGAAGAAACCCATAGTAATCTGGAAGAGTGGTCGAACCGCAGCAGGTGCAAAACAAGCTGCATCACATACCGGCTCACTTGGTGGTTCAAATGCAATGATCATGGGTGCATTCAAACAAGCAGGAATTATTTCAGTTGATAGTTATCAAGAACTTGTTGGAGCACTAAAAGCACTAGCATGGCAACCTCCTGCAAAGGGTAACCGTGTTGCTATGACTAGTAATGGTGCTGGTCCAATGATTGGTGGAATTGATCAATTAGAAAGATTAGGTTTGACAATAGGAAAAATGTCTCCACCAATTCTTAAAAAAATCAAGGCCCGATTCCCACCAACTGTTCCAATTCATAATGGAAATCCAGCAGATGTTGGCGGTGGTGCAACTGCCGATGATTATAGATTTGTCATTCAACAATTCCTAGATGAAAAAAATATTGATATTGCGATGCCATGGTTTGTCTTCCAAGATGATCCACTTGAAGAAACAATTGTTGGTTTCTTAGATGATCTCTCAAAGAAAAAGAAGAAACCAATTATCGCAGGTGGAAATGGTGGTCCATATACTGAAAAAATGATAAAATTGATTGAGAAACATAAAGTTCCAGTTTATCAAGATCTTAGAACTTGGGTTGCAGCTGCATCTGCATTAGCCCAATGGGGCAAAGTCCTAGGAAAATAGAGAACATTTAATTCCCATATCTTTTGCCAAATTAACATGTCACTAGTTACCACATCTACTTCTGATGGCATTTGTACTGTCAAAATTAACAGACCTGACAAACTCAATGCTATGAATACAGATGTTGCAAAAGAACTAATCAAAACTTTTGAGGAACTAAATCATGATGATAATGTAAAAGTTATCATTTTGACTGGTGAAGGAGAAAAGGCATTTTCTGCTGGTGCAGATATTGAATACATGTCAAAAATCTCCGCAGAGGAATCAGTTGACTATGCTAAAACTGGTCAACTTGTTACTTCAACTGTTGAATTAGTAAAACAACCAACTATTGCTGCCGTTAATGGTTTTGCTTTAGGTGGAGGCTGTGAGCTTGCAATGTCATGTGATATTAGAATAGCAGCAGATACTGCTAAACTTGGACAACCAGAAGTAACCATCGGAGTTCCACCTGGATGGGGAGGAACTCAAAGATTAATGCGAATTGTGGGAATAGCAAAAGCAAAAGAACTTGTTTACACGGGTAAAATGATCAAAGCTGATGAAGCAAAAGAAATAGGTCTTGTAAACCATGTAGTTCCTCTTGCATCATTACAAGAAGAAGCTTTGAAAATGGCACAACAAATAGCTGGAAACTCTACAATGGGTGTTCAAATGTCTAAAGTTGCAATTAACAAAGGACGAAATGCAGATCTTGATACTGGTCTTGGACTTGAAATACTTGCATGGAGAAATTGCTTCACTCATCCAGATAGAGAAGAGCGTATGACAGCATTTGTAAACAAGTCAAAAAAATAGTTATTTCCAATTTCCTTCTTATTTTATTCAAATTAAAAAAATAAAACTAGAGTTTTTCAACTCTACTTTACTGTAATTGAACCTACTCTCCAAGGATGGAATGAACAATAGTAGTTGTAAACACCAGGTTCATCAAAAACGAATTCATATTTATCACCTGTGTATAATGGGGGACTGTTAAACCAATCAATTACTTTTCCAGTTGCATCTAGACTCTGAATGTTGTGTGGTACTGAATCATCATTTACCCATGTAACTTTAGTGTCTTTAGAGATTTCTAGATTCAATGGTAGGTAAAATCCTGCACTTGCAACCTCTGAGTTTCCATTTGGAATTGTGACTAATGCTTGATGTGTAACTTTTTCAGTATCAACACTATCTATAACAATGACTCCATTTTCAATCAAAAATTTTACCATGTTTAGAAATTCTTGTTCTGAAACAACTCCTTCTCCATACCATAATGCTGTATTTTTTACCCATTCTGGAACTGATTGTGCATTTACAAAATTCACTGAAAATGAAATCAGTAAAATTGAAAATACTATTGTCGAAAGAACTATTTTTTTTGATAACTGTTCCATGTTTTAATTTTGATTTGGAGGATTAATCTAGAGTGTATACGATGTCTTGCAGTGCAATCATCTTTGTTAAATTCAATCTATTTTTCTTTAGACTATGCAGGAATTATTTCAATCTAAAAAGATAGTTGATGATGAAAGAAAGCAAATTATTTTAGAAATTCTAGCTGATAAATATTGCAAACAAATTCTCCATAATACTTTAGAAAAGCCAAAATCTGCCATGGAGATTTCTAATGAAAAAAAGATTCCAATTAGTACTGTCTATCGAAGACTACAAACACTTTATGATGCAAAATTACTGGCAATATCTGGATCCATCAATCAGGATGGAAAAAAATACTTTCTATACAAAAGTAAGGTGAAATCAATTTCTTTAAAATGTGATTTAGAAGTTACAACAGTTGAACTTTTTCCTAATATTTCTGGGGGTTGTGACAACGATCTCTGGTGAATAATGACTAAAACATGAATAAATTCCTGAATTACTAGTGTGCTGGGTGGGAAAAGCTTATTATAATTTGAAGCGGCATTTTTGTTTATAATGGCAACTGAGCAAACACAAAAGATGATCACAGTCAGCACAAAAGCAGCTGAAAAGATCAAAGAATTCATGAAAGAAGAAGCAGAATCACCTGAATATCTTCGAGTATATGTCCAAGGTGGCGGTTGTTCTGGTCTATCTTATGGGATGGGCTTTGAAAAGGCACCAGAAGAAGATGACATAGTCATGGAAGAAAATGGAGTAAAACTCCTAGTTGACAGTTACAGTGTTGACCATCTACAAGGTGCAAACGTAGACTATATTGAAAGTCTAATGGGATCTGGATTTAAAATCAATAATCCAAACGTTACAAAATCCTGTTCATGTGGTCACTCATTTAGTACTGAATAAACAACTATCATTATTTTTCATTTTTAGATTTGCATAGCATTTGCTAAGCTCATTTATTTTTTGAATTTTTCATGTGCTGTAACCTATTTTGCGATACCCTCATATATCGAAGGTAGACACCCAAATCATGATAATAAAGGAGATGAACTTATGTCCGGTAAATCAGGAATTGTCAAATATCACGTTAAACTTTCCTATGAAGTTGATGGGCTCGTTGAAAGAGCAGATATAATCGGAGCTATCTTTGGCCAAACAGAAGGACTGTTAGGCCCAGAGATGAATCTGAATGAGCTGCAACGAGTTTCAAAAGTAGGACGTATTGAAGTTAATAGTAAATCTACTGCAAACACTACTGCAGGTGATGCTTTAATTCCAATGAGTACTGATATTGACACCTGCGCATTAATTGCTGCAGGAATCGAAAGTATTGATAAAGTAGGACCTTTTGATTGCACCTTCAAATTAGAAGCAATTGATGATGTACGAGCAGCAAAGAAAGATGACATTGTAAGACGTGCAAAAGAAATCAAGCAAAAATGGGCTACTAAAACAGTTAGTGAAGGAGAAACCATGTTAAATGATGTTCATCAAGGCGATGCTGGTAAACTCTCAACATATGGACCATCTAAATTAACATGTAGTTCTGGCATTTTTGATTCTAAATGGGTAATACTAGTAGAAGGAAGAGCAGATGTAATCAATCTCCTAAGAGCTGGTTATGATAATGTTTTAGCAATTGAAGGTGCAAAAATTGATGAATCCATCAAAGAACTATGTAACAGTAAAGATACTGTAGTGGCATTTCTTGATGGAGATAGATCTGGTGGATTTATTCTCAAAGAACTAAAATCTGTTGTAACTTTAGACTATGAATTACAAGCTGATACTGGTGTTGAAGTTGAAGAATTAACTCCAACAAGAATTGATGAAATTCTAAGACCAATTGCAGATGAAATTAAATCCGGAAAACCTGCACCTGAACTAAAAAGTGAAGATGATAAACCTCTTGCAGAAATTGCATCAAAAGTTTTCCCAAATCTCAATGAAACGCTTGAAGCTGTTGCATTAGATAGTGATCAAAATGAAGTTTTCAAAGTTCCTATCAGTGAAGTAGTAAGTAAACTGTCTTCCCAATCTGGAATAAAGTATCTTCTACTTGATGGAATTATTACCCAACGACTTTTAGAAGGCGCCAAAAATGCAGGTGTAGAATGTGTTGTTGGTCACAGAGTTGCCAAACTTTCAAACTCTGATGGCATGAAACTAAAAACATTCGGTGACTTGGGCGTATCTTAGGAAACTAGATGACTGAACTAAAAATTCAGCACATCTTAACCCTCTCATATCTCTTATCCAAAGGTGCAAAACACAACTATGTTACCATTACCACTTCCTCTCTTGGAAAAAATATTAAAAAATCTCAGCAATCTGCATCCAAGCATCTATTGGAATTAGAACAGAATCAATTCATAGATAGAATAATTAGTGGTCGCAACATTTCTGTTAAAATTACTCCTAAAGGATTTAATGAAATGGTAAAACTCTCAGCCATACTTAGAAAAAGTTTGGATTCCTCACCCTCTTATGTTGAACTTAAAGGAACTCTGGTTTCTGGAATGGGTGAAGGTGCCTACTATATGGGATTAAAAGGATACACAAAACAATTCCAGTCAAAAATTGGATATGTCCCATTTCCTGGAACTCTAAATGTAAGATTAGATAAAAAAATACATCAAGAATCTATCAAACAATTTGAAACTTTGGATGGTGTAAAAATTAAGAGCTTCTCAGATGGAAAGCGAACTTATGGATGGGTAAAATGCTTTCCAGCAAAGTTAAACAATTTAGCCAATTGTGAATTAATCATACTTGAGAGAACACATCATGATGATTCAATTATTGAATTAATCTCTAAATCCTGTCTGAGAAAGACTGCAAAACTTAAAGATGGCTCAAAAATTTCAATTAAAATTAAAATTAATTCCTAGATTCCGTGAATAGATTCACCATACTCTTTTTCAATTTTAGAGCTGGAACTTTCTGGAATTGGAGACTGTAATCTTGCAACCTTTGCATCAAGCTCGATTTTTTTACATCCTTCAGTTATGAATTTCTCTTGATGTACTTGGTCATAACCCAATGCGATTATTTCTGGTCTTACAAGATTCACCGTTTTGAAAATGTCGTCTTCTTGACCTATCAGACATAGATCCACCATTGATAGTGAATTTACTAATTCTTGTCTCTGTTCTTGACTGTGAATTGGATTTCTTTTCTTCATCTTTACTGCTGTATTGTCTGTTGCCACAACAACTACAAGCACATCGCCTAATGCCTTTGCTGCATTTAGCGTATGAATGTGACCTGGATGAATAATGTCAAAAACCCCTCCAGCTAAAACTACTCTTAATGAACTCCTGCCCATTTCTGTAAGTGTGCATCTATCTTCATTAACAAATTGGTTTTTTACCAATTCATCAATCTTTGAATTTATCATGTCCTCTGATAACATACATTTTTTCATAATGGCTTGTGATAATGGTTTTCCATCAATTTGGCATACATACATCACTGTTAGAATTATTTTTTCACTTTGATCCAATATTTTTTCTATCTCTGACCCTCTCTTTAATTCATCGCTCAGCATTACATCTTTGGATCAAGACCTTTGGCCAGTCTTAATGCATCAACTAAACCATCTGCGTATCCAATGCTCAATATTGCTACCTCATCCTGACCATCTTCAAGAAATTTCTCTGCATCTTTAATGTACAATTCTGCATTTTCTAAAATCACTTGAAATTCTTTTTGATTCTTGTAATGTGGTTCAATTTCCTCTAAAGCCTCTCTTACCATTGGTACATATTTTTCCATCATTTGTTTTGAAATTTTCTTTGTTTTTGCCGAATTATCAAATGGCTCATCGATGCATTGACCTAATATCTTCAAGGCATCTGATTCTGTAAAATGTAATCTACCTGGTATTATCACTGTATGCGGTGGTTTTCCAAAATCTTTTTTCTTTAAACTAGATATTTTTCCTGAAATGATTAATTGATCTCTGAATCCTATTCTTGATGCAACAATTGCGTAGCTATCTGAACTAATCACATTTCTTTTTTGTCCTTTCTCTGTTTCTATTAGTCCATCTAATGCATCTTTAGGATCTAAGAAAAAATCTTTGTCTTGATTATATTCTAAAAGAAGAACTGTGTGGTTTCCTTCAATAATATTTTTGTAAATGACATAATATGGGGTTGTAAGAGATTTCATTTCACTCATTATTGTTGCAATTCTTCCAACTTTGTAAAAATGTAAACCACATTCTCCAATCATTGAGGTAAGGGATGATGATGCATGAATAGAATGCGTTTTTATTTTTTCTTCAATTGCTCTTGTTCGTAACTCTATATGCGTTGTTGCAATGTAAGGATCCCCGTAGGAGAGTAACACAACTTTCTTTCTCTTAGCATTTTTTAGAATCTCCTCTCCGTCTTCTACAAGCCATCTTTTTGCTGGTATGAATTCTCCTTTAATTGCATTTTTAATTTTAGTTAAGTCTGATTTACCAATTGGACTTGTAAATTGTTCAAGGTATACGATATCTGCCTTTGATAAAATATCTATTGCCTCAATCGGAATTGATTTGAATCCCGAAATTCCTAAACCTACAAACCAAAGCATTACTGCATCTTTCTGTCATGAAGTCTTTTTAAATGCTGTAGAGTCTTCTTTAGGATTTCTATCCCTTTTAGATATTCTTCAATGGATACTTTTTCATCAATTGTATGTGCTTCATGAGGATCTCCTGGACCATACGTGACTACGGGAATTGCCCATTGGTTCCCTAAAACATTCATGTCACCAGTTCCTGTTTTTCTGATTAATGTGGCCCTTGATTGTGTCTCCTCAAGAATACCTAACGTTAAGGCCCTAACTAGTGGGGAATTATGTGGTGCCTCAAATGGTTCTGTCTCATCAAGAATTGAATAAAATGCTTCGACCTCCCGTTTTTGAGAAATTTCTTTAACTATATCTGCAATTTTTTGCTCAATTGTCTTACAATTCATATCTACTGGAATTCTAATATCGAAAATTGTTTCACATTCCTTTGGAGTAATGTTATGGCTAGTGCCTCCTCTGATCTCCGTCATTGATGATGTTAACAACATTCCTTTGGTTTTATTTTCTTGATTTTCTTCCAATCTTTCTTTTAGCTCTTTTGCAAAAATCATTGATTCATGAATGGCATTTTTTGAAAGCCATGGTGCACTTGCATGTGAACTGTCATCGACACTTATTTTGAGATTAATAGCTAATCTTCCTTTGTATGCAATTGTTACTTGGTTAATTCCACTAGGCTCTCCAAAAATTGCATAATCAATTCCTATGTCTTTTTTAACAAGATTTTTAATTCCAGTTGCGTTTCCTTCTTCATCAACAGCTCCTACAAAAATTATGGTTCCATTATTATTTTGAATTGATGCGGCTGCAAATAGCATTGCCATTAATGGGGCTTTTGCATCTGATGCTCCTCTACCATATAGTGCATCTCCTTCTTTTCTTACTTTGACTTTTCCTGGTACAACATCCATGTGACCGCATAACATAATTTTTGGAGATCCAGTTCCCTTCCTTGCAATAACATTTCCAACTTCATCTATCTGTATATCTTCAAATCCCAAGTCATCACATTTGTCAGCTAAAAATTCTGCCATTGGTTTTTCACTTAATGATGGTGTGTAAAGTCTCAATGCTTTCTCTAACATCTTTACTGCAAATCTTGATTCTGATAAATGACTAGTCAATTCTTATTTTTCTATATTTAGGGCATAATTTAGCATTAATGATGGGATATCTACCTCGCAAACTCTAACTGTATTTTTGTATTCTGTGGTGTTGTTTACTTCATGTACTACCAATCCTTTTTCATCACTTTCCATCAAATCTACGCCTACAATATCTCCTTGAACTGCATTTTTTGCTTTGATACACATCTCTTCCATTTCTGATGTAACCTTACATGGTTCTGCCTCCCCACCAAGTGCCATGTTTGTTTTCCAATGTTTTGATTTTCTGTAAATTGCAGCAACAATTTTGTCTCCTACCATTATTGCTCTAATGTCTCTTGGAGGTCGTTTTACGAATTCTTCCAGATAATGGATTTGATAAATTGGATACATGTTCTCTCTACTTTCAATAATCCCTTCGGCTGAATCTCTGTCGTTGAGTTTTGAAATCAATCTTCCCCAACTGCCTACAGTTGGCTTGATTACTTTGGGGAATCCTTGATCATCTAATGCTTCTAACGCTGCATCCTTTGAAAATGCTACAGTAGCATCTGGTGTTGGAACACCTGATTTCTTTAGTAACATATGTGTAAATAATTTATTTCCAGCAAAAACGCCCGTGTTTAGACAATTAATTACCTTGACTCCTAATCCCTCAAGAGCTGCAGTTGAATGTAAATTTCTGTAATAGCTAACACATCTTTGAATTACAATTCCATAATCTTCAGGTTTTTTTTCTAAATCTAATGCTAACTTCTTACAATCCACCATCTGAATATTGATGTTGTTTTTTTTTCCTGCTTCTAGAAGGGCTTTTTCTTCCCAACGGATGGAATCGTAAAGAATAGTAACGTCAGGACTCACTGTCCCCAATCCTCGCCAACCGTTTGGGCAGGCTTTAGTTGGAAACCGTCTGAACTTTTTTCTAATTCAAAACTTGCGCCACATTCGGGACATGTTACAATTTCTCCTTCAAGTGCATCACTTGGGATGGATATTTCTGCATCACATTCTTCACATTTTGACATATCTTATCTTCCACAACCCTCTTTATTTATCATTAATTATCTTTTTTTCAAGTCTGTCTTCGAGTGGTATTTCTATTAGATCTCCCATTCTAAGTCCTTTTAATCCTGCAGCCACTGCTTTTGCACTCTCATCGTCTTTCTCTAGTCCTAATAATGACATCAAATAGGCTGCACCTGTTTTCCCTGCAAGTTCTCCAAATACAATTCTTCTTCGATTACCTACTGCCCTTGGTGGAATTGGCTCGTATGCAGCTGGGTTTCTAAGAATGGCTGCAAGATGTGTTCCTGCTTTGTGTTTGTATGCAGATGAACCTACAATTGGTTTTGAATCATATGGCTTGATTGATGTATACTCTTCAATTAATCTTGAAAGATCTAGTAGCATATCTAATCTGAAATCATTTGGTGATTTGTATAGGTATGTCAATGCAACTGCAACTTCTGCTAGTGGTGGAATCCCTGTTCTTTCTCCAATCCCATCAATTGTAGTATGTATTTGATCAACTCCTGCATCACATGCTGAAAATGCATTTGCTACTGCAAATCCAATATCATTATGAACATGTGCATCTAATGGAACATCCACTGCATCTCTAACTTTTTTTACAAAATTATACATTCCAATCGGACGTAATATTCCAACTGTGTCTGGAAGACTAATTCTATCAACACCTACTTCTTCTATTGCCTTACAAACTTTGATTAAAAATTCTGGTTCTGCTCTGCTTCCATCTTCAACTGTAAATCTAATTTTTAGACCATGAGATTTAGCATACTCTACTGTTTCAACTGATCTTCTCAATGCTTCTTCTCTTGAAATACGTAACTTGTCTTTAAGATGAATGTCTGAAATTCCTAAATATGCTGCACACCATTTGGCATCACAATCTAATGAAATGTCGATGTCCTCTTTTAGTGCACGTCCATGTGAAACTATATCTGCCTTTAACCCTTGTTTAATTATTGTCTTGGTTGCTTCTTTATGATCATTTGAAACAACTGGTGATATCTCAATTTGATCAACTCCGAAATAATCTAACATCCATGCAATCTGAATTCTCTGTTTGTTAGTAAATGACACACCTGGGTGCTGTTCTCCTTCTCTTAGAGTACTATCTAGTACTCTGATCTTCTTTGGATTTTTGTCATACGAGTTGTAGATATTTGCATAATGATTCGGATCTTTCATTACTGAAATCGTTAACATAATTTGATGATATAAACATATTCGTACTATCTTCGTTGAAAAAATTTATTTTTGATCCTAAATTAGTTCTGAAGTGATTTTTTTTTACGAAAGTCGTTTTTAGATTATTTTTCTTAAAATTATCACAGTATTTGTATCGACAACACCTGGAATCTTCCTTAATGCATCAATGGTATTATTAATCTCAGCAATACTTGATGCACTCATAATAGTTGTAATGTCGTATTGACCTGTTATTTCATAAACTGTTTTTACTCCTTCTAATTTTGCAAGTTTAAGAGAAACTTTTGATGTATCTGTTGCAGAATCAACTGAGACTAATACAATTGCACTTGTTGCATTCTCTTCTCCAAGCTCCAAAGTAAATTTTTTAATAGTTCCACTATCTACAAGATTTTTTACTCGTCTTCTAACTGCTGATTCAGAAAGTTTTAATTTTTTACCGATGTCTACAAATGATTCTCTGGCATCCTCTTTTAGATATCCTATAATTTTTTCGTCTACTTTATCCTTGTACAACCTTTTTTTGCTCCTCTTCACTTAGTACAGAATCTAGAGCATGTAAAACTTTTGTTATGTCCTCTTCGGAAATCACTAGTGGTGGGAGAATTCTTAGAATATTTCTTCCAGAGTATAACATGAGGACACCTTTTTTCATTAATCCCATAAGTATGTCCCTTACTTCAAATTTCATCTCTATGCCAATCATTAGTCCTTTACCTCTAATCTCTCTAATCATGGTGTGGTTCTCTTTTAGTTTCTCTAAACCTTCTCTGAATATTTTGCCCATTTTTTCAGAATTTTCAATTAATCCATCTTCAGTTAATGCTTTGAGTGCTGCAGTTCCTGCTGCACATGATAATGGATTTCCTCCAAACGTTGAGGAGTGCTCTCCCTTATTCATTGAAGCAAGTATGTCTGGTCTTACAAGTGTGGCACCCATTGGAACGCCACCTGCAATTCCTTTTGCAAGACACAAAATATCTGGTACAGTATCCCAATGCTCCGATGCCCATAATCGTCCTGTTCTTCCTAAACCAGCTTGTATTTCGTCAAAAATTAACAGAATTCCTTTTTCATCACAAAGTTTTCGTACATCTTGCAAAAATCCATCTGGTGCAACAATTATTCCACTTTCACCTTGAATTGGTTCTAAAATCACAAATGCTGTATCTTCATCAATTACTGAACGAAGTGATTCAATATCTCCAAAAGATGCAAAAGAAACTTTCTCAACTAATGGTTTGAATGCTTTTTTGTATTTTGGATTAAATGTTAATGATAAAGCGCCAAATGATTTACCGTGATATGATCCTTTCATTGCAACCATTCCTTTTTTGCCTGTGAATTTCCTTGCGAATTTCATTGCAGCTTCAATTGCTTCTGCACCGCTATTGTTTAGGTGAACTTGTGTGAGTCCTTTGGGAGCTAATCCAATCAATGTTTTCAAAAACTCCTCTCTCGTTTTATTGTATAGAGAACTGTGAACTGTAATAATTTTATCAACTTGTTCTTTGATTGCATTGTTGACTCTTTGATTTTGATGACCAACTAATGCAACACCATATCCTCCCATACAATCAATGTATTCTTTGCCATCAACATCCCATACATGTGATCCTTTCCCTTTCTCAACGGTAACTGGAAATCTCTGATAGAGATTTCCCATAAATTGATCTTCACTCATTCTGAATCACCGTACAATTATCATGTGCAATTGCACATGATATTGGATTCTCTTTTTGTCCATTTGCAATCAATGCTTCTTTTACTCCCATATCTAATGCTTCTGTTGATGCCAAAATTTTCTTTTCCATCCCAGGTCCTATTTTTGGTCTGATCTCTTTTGCTTCTGCCAATGACAACTTTGAAACAAGTTTGTCATCCATTAGAAGACCATCAACATTTGTAATGAATAATACCTTATCACATCCAACTTTTCCTGCCACATATGCTGCGGCTCTATCTCCGTCAACATTTAGGAATTCTGATTCTTCACTAATTGCAATTGGAGATATTACGGGTGTTAGTCCCTGCTCTAAGAGAGATTTGATAAATTTTGAGTTGACATCTGTAATTTTACCTGTATATCCACCATCAATTGCTTGCTTTCTGCCTTTTTCATTAACTATGAGAAGCTTCTTTTTTCTATCTGCTTGAATGATTTTAGCATCAACCCCTGAAAGACCAATTGCATTAATTCCATTTTTTTGAAGCATCTGAACAATAGTTTTGTTTATTCTACCTGACATTACCATTGTAAAAATCTCTGCAGTTTCTTTATCTGTATATCTACTTTTGATGCCACTTGGTGATGTGACAAATTTTGGTTCCTTACCAAGTTGCTCACAAACTTTTGTAACTTCTTTTCCCCCACCATGAACTAAGATTATACCTTCTGATTCTGCAACTTTTTTAATATCTGCAATTGTGGATGGATGTAAATCATCTACTACACTTCCACCAATTTTGATTGTGATCATATTTCTAAACAGGAGTTAACGGTGTATTTCTAAGTCCATCCATTTCATTAAAACCACACATTACATTCATGTTTTGAATGGCAGACCCTGCTGCACCTTTCATCAAGTTATCTGATGCAGATAATGCAATTAATCTATTATTGTCTTCATCAAGATCAAACCCTATATCACAAAAGTTTGAACCAACTAAGAATTTTGGATCTGGGAATTTGTATAATCCTTTTTTATCTCTAATTAGTCTGATGAATTTTTCTTCACCATAAGTTTGTCGATATAATTTCCATAATTCTTTTTCATCGATATCTTTTTTCAGGAATGTGTGATTTGTACATAAAATTCCACGAACTACATCTACAGCATGTGGACTCATTGAGACACGAATTTTATGTCCTGCAATTTCACTTAGCTCTTGTTCTATTTCCCCAGTATGTCTGTGCTTTGCAGGTTTGTATGGTCTAATTACTCCAGCTCTCATTGCATGTGCAGTTCCTGAACCTGATCCAGCACCAGAAGATCCAATTTTGGAATCAACTACAATATGATCTTCGTCAATTAGGTTATTTCGAATTAATGGTGCAAGTGCTAGCATTGATGTTACTGCCATACATCCTGGACATGAAACAAGCTGTGCTTTTTTAATTTCTTCTCGGTGTAATTCAGGTACTCCGAAAACTGATTTTGGTAAGTAATCTGGATGTGGGTGTTCCCAGCCATACCATTTGTCATATCCTTCCTGATTGTGCAATCTGTAATCGGCACTCAAATCAATAACTTTGACTCCTCGGTCATAGAGTGCTTTTACAATTTCAGTTGCAGTTCCATGAGGAACTGCTGTAAATACTAGATCACACTGATCAGTTAATTTATCATAATCTAATTCAGAGAACATCAGATCTGTGAATCCTTTCAAACTTGGTTGGACTCTGTGAAGATATTCTCCAACATGTTGTCTTGATGTTACCATACCGATCTCAACATCTGGATGATTAACAAGTAGACGAAGTGTTTCTCCACCTACATAACCTGATGCGCCAACTACACCTACTTTCATAATAAACCTCCTCGCAAAGGAGTATAATTTATTTCCTAACGTAGTTTAGAGCAAATTCTACCATTTCTTTTGGAATATTTCGTTGTGATACTCTTGCTAATCCTTTGAATTCTACGGTATTATTTACTTCGTGTACCACTAACCCATTCTGATCGTCTTCCATCATGTCTATTCCTAAAATTCCTCCACCCATTGCTTTTGATGCTTTTGTAGCCATATCCTCCATCTCTTTTGTGATCTCACAAAGTTCAGAATCTGCCCCAAGAGCAATGTTTGTTTTAAAACCGCCTGATGATTTTCTATACATTGCAGCGATTGGTTCATCACCTACTGTGATTACTCTGATGTCTCTTGGCGGCCTCTTGATTAATTCCTGTAAATAGTAAATTCTATCATGTGGGCTATCTGTAATATCTCTAATTTCAAAAACTGCTTCCATGGTATCTTTGTCTTTTAATGGCATAACTCCTCGTCCCCAACTACCAATTACAGGTTTAATGACTAGAGGAAATCCTACTTTTTCTAAATTCTCGGCTGCACTTTCACTTGAAAACGAAAAATAGGTCTTTGGAGTTGGAATGTTACTTTTTTTTAAAAGCAGAGTCATGAACATTTTGTTTCCACAAATATGTGCAACTTCAAATTTGTTTAAAACTGGGACATCTAAAAACTCTAAACTTGCAGTAAAATGAAGGCCTCTAAAATAACTGACGCATCTTTCTAGAACAACATCTCCAAAATCATAGTCTTCTTTTTTACTATCTGTGTTAATTTGAGTAATTTTTGCATCAAGCATTACTGCATCATGTCCTAGTTCTGATGCCTCTTTTTGTAGCATCTTCTCTTCCGCTCTTAGGCGGTCAAACACAATACAGACTTTTGACATTACTCTCCCCAGTCTTCGCCTACGGTTTCTGCTTGTTTAAGCTCAACATTTGATCCGTCTTTTTTGGAGATTTCAAAGTCAGCGCCACAATCAGGACAGGAGACTATTTCTCCAACTGAGGCATCATCTGGGATGTTTAGTGTTGCGTCACATTCTGGGCAGTTCATGTTTTTGTTGACCTTTTCTTTTGTAATTTATTAGCTTCTGTTGACTGCATTCCCCATAATTCCACAAATCCTTTAGCCAATCTTTGATCAAATGTTGATTCTGTACCATATGTGGCAATTTCGTGACTGTACAATGAATTCTTTGATTTTCTTCCAACAACCCTGAGACTTCCTTTGAACATCTTTAATTTGACAGTTCCAGAAACAGGTTTTTGTGATTGCTCGATAAATCCATCTAGATCTGCTCTTAATGGATCTTGCCAAAGTCCTGAATATACCAAATATGCCCATTCATCATCTATTATTGATTTGAACTTGTTTTCATGCTTTGTATGGACCATTTTTTCTAAATCTGAATGAGCTTCAATTAAACATGTGGCAGCTGGAGTCTCATACACTTCTCTGGATTTGATTCCTACAACTCTGTCTTCAATATGATCAACTATTCCAACACCTGCATCTCCTGCTTTTTTGTTAATATATTCAATTAGTTTTTGTGATTCTAGTTTTTTTCCGTCAACTGCAACAGGAATTCCTTCTTCGAATTTAATTTCTAGGTATGATGCTTTGTCTGGTAAGTTTTTTGTTTTGACCCAAATGAATGCATCATCTGGTGGCTCATTGTATGGATCTTCTAGTACTCCTCCTTCTATTGCACGTCCCCACAAATTTTGATCAATACTGAATCTTTTAGCGACAGCATCAATTTCTATTCCGTGTTTATTTGCAAACTTTAATTCTGTTTCTCTGTCTAAATTTTTATCGCGTATAGGAGCAATAATTGGAAGATCTGAGCCAGAACGTAATGTGATGTCGAATCTTACTTGATCATTTCCTTTACCTGAACATCCATGTGCAAGCGAAGTAACTTTTTCTTTTTTTGCAATCTCTAATACTTTCTCTGCAATTAGTGGTCGTGCAAGAGCTGTTGCAAGACAATATTTTTTTTGATAAAGAGCATTTGCTTTAATTGATGGAAAAATGTAATCTTTAACAAATTCTTTTCTAGCATCAACGTTGTAATGTTTTTTTACACCAAGTTTTTTTGCTTTGGCTGCAATTTTTTTAGTATCATCGCATTGACCTACATCTACTGTTACTGTAATAACATCCATGTCGTGTTCCTCTTGCAAATATTTTACAACTACTGATGTATCTAGTCCTCCAGAAAATGCAAGAATTCCTTTTTGTGTCATAAAACAACTTTTCCGTCGTATTTTGGAATTTATCTTTTGTGATAGCCTGAAAACTAATTATTTTTGAAAAATTTCTGACTAGCTTGAGCTAAAATTCGATGATTATTTAACCGCCAAATATAACGCTGTTTTATGAAAACTCGATCAATTGTTTCAACAGGAATTGTTGGAATAATTTTGATAATTACAGTTGGAATATCTCTAAATTCCAGTGATATCACACATGAAAATAAAATTCGTATTGCATATTTTCCAAATATTGGTCATGCTATTCCTATTGTTGGGATGGAAAAAGGCTTTTTTGAACAAAGTGTTGGGGATGATATACAAATTGAAACGCGTGTTTTTGATAGTGGTCCTCAAGCAATAGAATCACTATTTGCCAATTCGATTGATCTTGCATATGCTGGGCCTGGACCAGCAATAAACGGATTTCTAAATTCGGAAAATCATAATGTCAAGATTCTTGTAGGTGCTGCAAGTGGTGGGGCAAGCTTTATCGTTCATCCTCAATCTGAAATTAAATCTTCATCTGATTTTGCTGGCAAAAAGATTGCTGCACCTCAAATTGGAAACACTCAAGATGTATCCTTACGACACTACCTTTCCCTAAATGGTTTGAAGACTGCAGAAAAAGGGGGTTCAGTCATTGTTTATAATATTCCAAATCCTGATATCTATACTTTATTTGTAAAAGGAGATATTGATGGTGCATGGGTTGCAGAACCATGGGCTACAATTTTAGAAACCGAACTTGATGGAAAAAGATTATTCCACGAAGAAGAATTGTGGCCCAACAATGAATTTGCATCTGTTCTATTAATTGCAAATGTGGATTACGTTGAAAAAAATCGTAAGATTGTTTCTGATCTTGTGGCATCTCATTATGAAACTGCAGATTGGATCAATGCAAATCCTGTAGAAACTAGAATTATTTTTAATGATTTTTTAAAATCACACTTGGGACAATCTCTGTCTGATGATGTTGTTGATACTGCTTTGTCCAATCTTGTAATAACTTCTGATCCTCTACTTGATTCTGTGTATTCTTTTGCAGAAAAAGCTGATGCACTTGGGTATTTGGGAAGAAATGGATATGACTTAGCTGGAATTTTTTACCCCCTTAATTCAAATTCCGTATTGGAGGAAAACCCGTAATGACCAAACTTGAGGCAAAAAATATTGTAAAATATTTTAGTCATGATTCTCATAAACTAAAAGCACTAGGTGGTGTAAACCTCAAAGTTGAGGCTGGAGACTTTGTGTGTTTGGTTGGACCTTCAGGATGTGGAAAATCAACATTTTTACGCATAGTTGCAGGCTTGGAATCTCCTGACGAGGGACAAATATTGTTTGATGGTCATCCTGTTGCCCAAACAGGACCTGAGAGAATAATGGTTTTTCAAGAGGGTGCATTATTCCCATGGCTTAAGGTCCAAGATAATGTCGAATTTGGATTAAAGATGGCAGGAATTCCAAAAGAGGAGAGAGCAAAGATATCTCATAGATATCTTGACATGATGCAACTTACTAAATTTGCAGATTCTTACACTTTTCAACTTTCAACTGGAATGAAACAACGTGTAGCTATTGCTAGAGCATTAGTGATGGATCCTGATGTATTATTAATGGATGAGCCATTTGCAGCTCTTGATGCACAAACTAGAGACTTGCTATTAGTTGAGATGCAGTTAATTTGGGAAAAGACCAAAAAGACAATCTTATTTGTAACTCACAATGTTTCAGAAGCTGCAGTTCTTGGAACCAAAGTTGCAATCTTTAGTAATCGTCCATCAGTTATTAAAAAAGAAGTCGATAATAATTTTCCAAGACCTAGAGTTACAGAAGATGAAGCATTACTAAAATTTCAACAAGATATTTTAGCAGAATTAAGACCTGAGGTAAAAAAAAGTAAAGGCTGATTATTATGGCAAAAAATTTTACACCTCATAGAATTGCATTTTACATTGGAATTGTTGTTGTTTGGCAAATTATTGCGATGAGTGGAATTTGGCCTGATAATATTTTTCCATCACCTTATGAGGTAGCAGAAGATTTGGCATATGGTGCTTCCGATGGTAGTCTATTTTATGGGATTGCAACTAGTATGTGGAGGTTGTCTATTGGATTGGCAATCGCAATTGCCGGTGGAATAGTTCTTGGAATTTTTATGGCAAGAATTGAGGCGATAAATCAAACTGTTGGCTCATTGGTTTTGGGATTGCAATCAATCCCATCAATTGCTTGGGTTCCACTTGCAATACTTTGGTTTGGGTTAACAGATGGTGGAATAATTTTCGTCACAGCAATCGGAGCAATTTTTGCAGTAACTATCAACACTTACACTGGAGTCAAAAATATAGATCCTCACTTTATTGAGGCTGCCCGAAATATGGGTGCAAAAGGTAGCCAGCTCATTACTGCAGTCTTGATTCCCGCAGCCTTTCCATACATGATTTCAGGATTCAAACAAGGCTGGGCATTTGCATGGAGGGGAGTGATTGGTGCTGAAATACTATTTTCGTTCTTAGGACTTGGATTTTTGCTAAATGCAGGGCGTTCTCTAAATGATGTATCAGAAGTTATTGCTATAATGATGGTGATAATGGGAATTGGATTGGCAATTGATGGTGTTGTATTTACAAGACTTGAAAATAAAGTCATGTCTCGTTGGGGATTAAGATAGTTTTTACTTATTTGTGAATAATCATACTACTCTCTAATGATACTATATGATGATATGCGATCATCGGATCAAAGTATGAATAACATAATTACTTATATTATCTCTATTTGTGTTTTGTACCAATAACTTATGAAACGAACAAATACAATGATAATGACGACAGTTATACTTTCAATTGCATTAACTTCTGTTTTTGCATTTGATTTTGAAAACAACAAATTTACAACAACTTCTGAAATTCCTTTTGCAGCTGAAGCAAAGAAAAGCACTACACATAACATCACTATTGAAGCAGTAGCAATGCCTGATGGTCTTTATGCTTATCGAATGGTCGATTATGAACTCATCAAAGACAGTAATGACAATGATGATGACAATGAAGATAAGAAAAAATCAAATGTGAGAAATTTGGTTGATGAAGGTGTTTATTCTACAGATCCTACAATTCCTGGACCTACAATAATCCTTACAGAAGGTGATGAGGCAAATGTTACATTAATCAACAATGCATGTGACGAAACATTTGTGGATGGTGTTGATCATCCATTAGGTGCATTACCAACATACTCTGAAACATCAATGCTAGGAATTCATGTGCATGGTGTTCAATATGATATTAGTGATGATGCAACATATGGAAGAATGAACATGAATGGTGATTCTGGTGCATTATGTGGAGAAGATATTCAGTATAGTTGGATTGCTTCCCCTGGAACATCTGGAGCATGGCCATATCATGATCATACTTTTGCAATTAATGAAATTGGTGCTGAAGAACTTGGTCTGTTTGGTACTGTGATTATCAATCCAGCAAACGGTAAAGTTAATGGTTTGGTTGATGATAATTCTGGAAAAATCAAAAATGTCAAAGTAAAAGACATTGAAAAAGACTTTGTTCTCTGGATGGTTTCATCTGATGTATTAGGTCAACGAATTTTCTATGGAAATGAAATTGATTATGATACTACCACTTATTCTGGTGATTCTGGAGTAAGGGAAACTGCACTTTGGACAAATCCAAATCTAACTACTGTTGAAGGAGGAATTTACAGAATCCATGTTTTAGGATTGGGTGAAGAAACTCATGCATTCCATATGCATGGACACCGCTGGACTGAAGATATTCATGAGAAAGCATCTGAAGAGGATGTTATTGACGTAAAGGAAATCACTCCTTTGCAGAGACATACATTCCTTATCCAAGCAAGTGATAATGATGATGCAGATACTACTCATGATGGTGCAGAAATGTGGATGTACCACTGTCATTTTGTTGATCATATGAAAGAAGGAATGAGTGGTATGATGGCAGTTTTACCAGAATATGAGAGCGATGATATTCCAATCATTGGTGCGGTATTCACATTAAGTGATGAACCAGGATTATGGATGAAAACACTCAATGCAGGAATTGCTGATGATCTGGATAATTATCTTGCAGACACAGTTGGTGTTCCAATAAATGCTCGAGATGGAACAGGTTTCTCCTTGGGTTACATTAGTGAAGCACTTGGTCTTGCAGTAGATCCTGCAGCTGAAACTGACTTTACTAATTCAGAAGGACGTTCACTTGCAGTAATCAATCCTGGAGAAACTGTACTCTTTGGAATGAAAGATTCTCAGACAAAACATACCATCACCACTTTGATCTATCCGACAGATGCTGATCGTTTAGGAGGAAATGGAATCCTAAATGTTGCAGATTCTGTTCTTGGAAGTGACATAAGTCACTTTGATCAACAATTAGGAATTAGAGGTTCTACACTTCTAACTGACAAAGATGGTGTACCCACAGGATTGAATACTCCTGGATTGTATGTCTTTGTTTGTAAGATACATCCATACATGTTCAGTGCAGTAATAGTAGATGATCCAAATACAAAATTGCTGATTGGTGGTGATTCTGATTTACCTTTCCCATTGTTAGACTTGTCACCAAGTTTGACTGTTCTAACTAGGGCTGGTAACGTAGATCCTACAGCACTTGACTTTCCAACAGTTATTCCACCTACACATGATTTGGCAAAATCTCTTCTAACAACATTCTATGTAATCACAGATCCAAATAACTGGAAAGACTATACTCAACCTACTTGGAATGTAAGTCTGCCTCCAGTTTTGGTAACTACTGATTCTGAAGATGTAGTAAGAGCCTTAGCATATGATACTCCTACAACAATATTTGCAGCTACTGAACTTGGATTAACAAAATCTGATGGAGGTACTCCAGCAAGTGTGGAAGGATTTGCATTAGGAGGCTCTAATATTCCTATACCAGCTGTTTCTGATCCATCAATTAATGGAGTTGGAGAAGTTTGGGTCGATACCCAATTTGAGAGAACAGTCAACAAGAATCATGATGGAACTCCGGCTGATAAACCTGGAACGATTACTGTGGTGAATACTGGAACATGGGATGTTGAAAGAAAGATTGCACTTCCTGAAATCAACATGAACCATCCTCATAACATGTGGACTGATTCAAAGAATGAAGTCATTTACCAAACTGAATGGTTTGGAAATGAAATGGCTATAATTGATAGGGAAAGTGGTGAACTTATCAAAGAAGTTTTCACTGGACAATCTCCTTCACATGTTATGACTTCACCTGTAACTGACAAAATCTATGTTGCAATCAATGGTGAGGACACTGTAAATGAATTTGATCCTGTCACTTACGAACTGACAAGACAGATTTCCACAGGATTCCGTTCTCATCCTCATGGGCATTGGATAAGTAGTTCAGGTCAGTATATTGTCACTCCCGACTTTCTGGGTTTGAAAGCATCAATCATTGATCTTAATTCAAATACAGTTGATAGATCCGATTCAGTCTTGTATGGTCCAATTGCAACAGGAATGAAAAGTGATGATTCAGTATTTTATACTGCTGACTTCCTAGGAAATTCAAACACTGCTCTAGATCCATCTGATGGTTCTACTTTGGGCCATATTGATTGGCTTGCTGAAGGTGCAGCATTTGGGCAGGGACTTGTAGGATTGCCAATTCAAACTCCAATTAGTCCTGATGATCAATGGATGGTTACAGCCCTGACTTTGGGTGGTAAAATTGGTGTAGTTGATTTAACAGCAGATCCTGGTACAGTAACTGCAATATTTGATTGTGATCCTGGTTGCCATGGCGTTCAATGGGGTGCTAAAGATGGAGGTGGATACTATGCATATGTGTCCAGTAAATTCTCAAATGCACTACATGTTGTAGATCCAAACCCTGATAATGATTTAGGAACTAATGATGCATCTATTGTTGGCTCTATCATACTTGCAGATCGTTCTGTTGATTCTGATGATAGAATCATTGGTTATGATGGATTTGGTGGACAAGGAATTGTAACAATTCCAAATGTATATGATGGATGGATTGACAAAACAGTTTCTGAATGTAGTTCTGTAGGCTCATGTGGTGATGTAACCGCCTACATTGGTCAACTAAGTAGTGCACAAAAATCACCATAGAAAGTATAACTTCAAATTTCCTTTTTTTCTTTTTTATTTTCTAATCTTTAGTGATACTACAAATGCACAAATAATTATTGCAATTGCAAAATACATTACTGCAACATAATCAAATAGATATGCAATACTTCCTGCAACTACTGGCCCTACTACGGTAGCAATTGATAAAGTAGAACTGAATATTCCTGTTGATGTGGAACGTGGATTGTTATCCATCAAATGGAAATTCCCACCAATAAACAAAAATGCCCATGTTGCACCAACAAGCGACATAAATGGCATTGCCATCCACCAATCAGTAATTAGTGTCAATCCAATAAATACAAAAGTTGTAAAGCCAATACCGATTTGAAACTTGGTAACATTTGATAGATGAATTTTACTTGCCATTACATTCATCAAAATAAATGCAGTCAATGTGTTAGCAACGTATACTATTGATATTTGATATAGCTCAGCACCTAATCTCTCCATTAACATTATTGGTAAAATTGTCCATACAGCTGCTGCACCAATATGTCTTAGTAATAATGATGAAAAAAGAAATTTATTTTTGGTAATTACATTTTTTGTAGTTCCAGGTTTGAGTTCTTTTTCTTGTTGAGGATTTGGTAGTTTGATTGTAAATAATAACCCAATTACAAATGATGCAGCACTAAGTAAGA
Source organism: Nitrosopumilus sp. b3 (assembly GCF_014078525.1). Taxonomy (NCBI): domain Archaea; kingdom Thermoproteati; phylum Nitrososphaerota; class Nitrososphaeria; order Nitrosopumilales; family Nitrosopumilaceae; genus Nitrosopumilus; species Nitrosopumilus sp. b3. Next base: position 5,997 of record NZ_MU078697.1, on the reverse strand, counting down.
AAATTAGTTTGAGATCATTTGCAATTCCTGCTGCTGCAATTCCGGCTAACCATCCTAATGCATGAAATGATATTACTGTCGCGGCTCGCTTTTTGTCAATGTTTGCCTCATAGGTGTATGCAATCATTGCAGGAATCATAATTCCGCTAGCAATTCCCGCAGCAATTCTTACCAAGAAAAACATGGTAAGATCCTCTGCAAAATAATGTAGTCCAAAGGCTATCGCGCATCCGATAAAGCCAATTCTGATAAATTTGAGCCTGGTTCCTTTCTTATCTGAGTGCCTTCCAAAATAAATCTCTGATAAAATCTGGGCAAAACTAAATGAGGCTACTAACAACCCAATCTCAAAAATTGAATCTGTGACTCCCTTCGCTATTACGGGCATGAAAACAAAGATTATAGAAATCCCAGCATGCTGAAAAAAAGTGGCACTACGAACTAGGTTGTTTACTTGAAGTTTGAGCATAAATCTATAGAAAAAAATATTTCACCTAATTTCAACATACTCCTATAACTGTCTGAGTAATTTTCTGAAAAGAGTTAAACTGTGTCAGAATATTTTGAAATTAGATTGACTGATAAAGAACCCTTTCTTGATGCATTAAAAAATCGAATACTGTTGTTTGATGGTGCAATGGGTACTGAAATTCAAAGATATGATCCAAAACCTGAAGACTTTCCAAATAATCAAGATGGCTTTAATGATGGTTTAGTAATTACCCATCCTGAATGGATTAAACAAATTCATAGAAATTATTTAGATGCTGGTGCTGATTGCATTGAAACTAATTCTTTTGGTTCAAATAAAATTAAACTAGATGAATATGGTTTTGGTGATCAAACAGTTGAATTTAACAAAAAAATAGCAACACTTGCATCAGAAGTTTGCAATGAATATGCTGACAAACCTCGATATGTGATTGGCTCCATGGGTCCTACAGGATATCTTCCAAGTTCCAATGATCCTGATTTAGGTCAAAAACCTCTTGATGAAATCCGTGAAGCTTTTGAGTTACAAGCTGAAGGATTAATTCTTGGGGGAGTAGATGCATTGCTTATTGAAACCAGTCAAGACATTCTTGAAGTAAAACTAGTCATTGAGGCATGTCATAATGCAATAAAAAAAACTGGTAAGAAAGTTCCAATTATTGCAAATACTACTTTGGATCAATATGGAAAAATGTTGCTTGGCACAAATATTCAAGCAGCATATACGACTGTTTCTGATATGGGAATTGATGTATTTGGATTGAATTGTTCGACTGGTCCAATTGAGATGACCCCTAGTGTAAGGTGGCTTGATGAACAAAATGATCATGATGTGTTGGTAGTTCCAAATGCTGGTATGCCTGAAAATGATGGGGGGCAAGCAGTTTACAAAATGACTCCTGAAAAAATGGGTAAAGCACTTGGTGATTTTCTTGATGATTACAAAAGAGTTCGAATAATTGGCGGTTGCTGTGGGACTAATCCTGAACACATCAAAGCCTTGAGGAAAGTAATTGACGAAAGAGCCAACTCTATCGAGGGTTAAGTATTTACAAAATCAGATGTGATTTTACTACGTTGACAGTTCCTAGAGTAAGTTCAGCACTAAAAGCAGTGGATCTTAAACAAATTCCTGCCCCCTTGATTATAGGGGAGAGAATCAATACTCAGGGTTCTCGAAAAGCAAAGAAGCTAGTTCTTGAAGATGATTATGATGGTTTGGTGGATTTGGGAAGAATTCAAGTTGAGGATGGCGCGCATTGCCTTGATGTTTGTGTTGCAACTACTGAACGTTCTGATGAACGCGAGTTTATGCTAAATTTGGTAAAACGATTAAGCTTAGAAATTGACGCTCCACTTGTAATTGATTCTACAGATCCTGAAGTTATTGAACTTGCAGTTACACAGATCCCTGGTAGACCAATAATTAATTCAATAAATCTTGAAGGTGATGGAAGTAGATTTGAAAAATTAGCTCCAATTATGGCAAAGTATGGTTTGCCTGCAATTGCATTATGTATTGGACCTGAGGGTATGGCCAAAACCCCTCAACAAAAAGTTGATACTGCAGAATTGCTTTTTGAAACAGGAAAAAAATATGGATTAAAAATTGAACAATTTATTTTTGATGTTCTTACATTTACTTTAGCAACAGGGGAAGATGAGTTTCTTGATGCTGGGAAAAATACCCTTGAAGGAATAAGACTCGTCAAAGAAAAATTTCCAAACTGCTTTACTACATTGGGTCTTAGTAACATTAGCTTCGGTCTTGCACCTTATGCGAGAAAAATCCTAAACTCTGTCTTTTTGTATCATGCAGTAAAAACCGGTCTTGATACTGCAATAGTTAATGCAAAAGAGATAATTCCTTATGGTGAAATTGATGAGAAAGAGAAAAAACTTGCTGAAGATCTAATCTTTAACACTCATCCAAATGCTCTATCTGATTTAATTACATACTTTGAGAATGCGGGACCTCAAAGTAATAATGCTTCAAAGAAAGTTGATGTTGATCCTTCCTGGCCTGCAGGAAAACGCTCAAACTTTAGAATTGTAAATAGACTCAAAGAAGGGATTCAAAATGATGTTGTCTCTGCAATTGCTGAGAAACTTGGAAAAAATGATATTGTAAAAGATATTGATGGAATCCTTTCCCTTGATGCAGCAAAAGAAATCACTCATGATGGTGCAATTAAAACTCTAAATGAAGATTTACTGCCTGCAATGAAAGAAGTTGGTGATAAATTTGGTGCAGGAGAATTAATCTTGCCCTTTGTTCTAAAATCTGCAGAATGTATGAAGGCAGCAGTTGGGGAACTGGAGAAATATTTAGTCAAAGAAGAGGGAACAAGTAAGGGTGTACTTGTTTTAGGCACTGTATATGGTGATGTACATGATATTGGAAAGAATCTTGTAAAGACTATTTTTCAAAATAATGGATACACTGTACATGATTTGGGAAAACAAGTTCCGTTACAAAAATTTCTGGAAAAAATTGATGAAACAAAACCTGATGCAATAGGTTTGTCTGCATTACTTGTATCTACTTCAAAGCAAATGAAATTCTTTGTAGAGCATGCAAGAAAAAACAATATGACCATTCCGATTCTTTGTGGTGGTGCTGCAATTAACAGCAATTACATAAACAGAATTGCAAAAGAGGATGGAATTTATGAACCTGGAGTATTTTATTGCAATACCATGTTTGAAGGCCTTAAAACAATGGATATTTTGATTTCAGATCAAAAACAAAAACTATTGTCAGATTGGAAAGAAAAACTAGAGAATTGGAAGGAAAAATCTACGGCAGATATAGATCCTGACACACTTCCAAAAAGTGACATAAAACCAGTAACATCCCCAACTCCTAAAAAAATTGGAGAGCCAATTCGATTAAAAGCAGATCAAATCAATATGGCAGAAGTTTGGACTATGATTGATAAAAAATCTCTTTTCAAATTATCTTGGGGTTTGAGGGGAAAAGCTGGCTCTGAATCAGAGGCTGATCATGAACAATTGTTAACTGAATGGAAAATTAGGATAATTAGAGAAAAACTCTTTGAGCCAGAAGTTGTTTATGGTTTTTTCAAATGTCATAATAAAGACAGAAAATTACTTGTGGAGAATCCTAACGGTGATGACGTGGAATTAGAATTCCCTCGTTCTACAAAACCTGAACATTTGTGTCTGACTGATTATTTTGGTGATGATGATGTTGTTGCATTCCAATCAGTAACTGTAGGAAATAAAGTAGCTGATATTATTGAACAATGGAATAAGGATGACAAGTACACTGATGCATATTATCTACATGGGCTTGCAGTTGAAGTTGCCGAAGCTTTAGCTGAATGGGTGAATCGTAGAATTAAATCTGAATTGAATTTAGAAAAAGGTGGTCTCAGATATAGTTGGGGATTTCCCAGCTGTCCTGATGTTTCTCAACATCATTTAGTCTGGAAATTATTGGAACCTGAAAAATCTGGTATGACTTTAACTGAATCTGGACAAATTATTCCTGAACAGTCAACTGCAGCAATTGTGGTTCACCATCCTGATGCAAAATATTTTGTTCTTTAATTAGATAATTTCTTTAAAAATTCATTCAATCCGTTAAAATCACTGGGAGATGTAATTAACACGTCTCCAGTTATTTCATGTGTTTTATCTAACAACTCTTCAAATTCTTGAGAGTATGATTCTAAATATAAATTCAAAAACTTTGCAGATTTTTCATTTTTAGGTGATGGGTACAAAAGTATGGGAATAACTGAGAATCCCTTTAAATTATTAGATAAATTTTGAACTTGCTCTATGTTTTGAATTACCTGAGTCATGAATCCTTTTGGTTTTGATTCTAATTTCTTTCCAATTTTAGAAAAATTGGGTTTGTTGGAAATAGATAGATACAAATCAATTTTTGAATCAATCCCTTGCTCTCTTAACTTTTTTACAACCATGCTAGGAATTTGACCTGAATCTTGCTTTCCTGATTGTGAAGGATCTCCCATTAATACCAGAATTCCTGAAAAACCTATTGCGATACAATTTTCTACAAACTCTGAGATTTCCGTTTCACTCTTATCTCTAACTCTTAGACTAACTGTGATTGGTAAATCTGGAATTTCTTTTCTGATAATTTTTCCAACCTTGATTGGTGAAACCCTTTGAAATCCTAATACATTTTCAGTTAGATGAACTGCGTCACATTTTTTTGAAATAATTTTTATTTTCTCAATGAATTTTAGAATGGATTCATTTGTATCTACATCAGGTAAAATTTTTGGTGGATTTGCTTCATACCTGATTGTCATATTCTAATTTCTTCCAACCTTGGTTAAAACCTTTGAATACCAAAACCCATATGGAATTGTAGGAAAGATTGAAATGAATTTAGATGATCTAAAATTTGAACTCTCAAAACCTATAAACCCAAAAATTGATTATGATGAAAAATATCGATTGGCTTCAGTACTTGTTGTAATTTATGGAAAAGAACCAGTAATTGTAATGACTGAAAAACCTCAGGATATGAAATTCCATGCAGGTGAAATATCATTCCCTGGTGGTAAAATGGAAGATGTTGATTCAGATCTTCTTGATACTGCATTACGTGAGACTAGTGAAGAGATTGGACTTGAAATTACTCGAGACCAGGTAATTGGTCAACTTGAACCTGTTGTTACTTTGAATTCGGGATTTCTAATTTTACCATTTGTTTCAGTAGTTGAGAAAATTCCCCCTCTGTCAGCGAATCGTGAAGTTGAAAAAATTTTTCATATTCCATTTGAACCATTTTTACACACCATGACTAAAGATCCGGATCCTTCACATAATATCATTCAAGAAATGTATACGTTTGAGTATCAAAATCAAATAGTCTGGGGGGCATCAGCAAGAATCCTAAAACAGATTAGAAATATTCTAAAATTTTGAGATTCATTTAAAAAGAGCTCTTCGTGCCTGAAAAACTATGGCTGCACGCAAGTCCTCTCCAAGAAAAATCCGTCTTTTAAAAAAGACAAGACAAGCATCACCCGTACCAGCTTGGATTATTCTCAAAACAAAGAGAAGTGTTAGAACAAATCCAAAACGTAGAGCTTGGAGATCAACTGATGTGGAGGTAGGATAGATGTCTCAGGAATTAGAACGTGTTTATACAATTAATCTCGGTAAGGTTTTACTTTCACAATCTCAACATAGGGCTGTTAGAGCAATTAACATGATCAAAGAATTTGCTCGTCATCATATGAAAGTAGAACAAATCAAAATTGAGGAAGACCTTGCTCATTTGATTTGGGCAAAAGGTGTTAGAAGTCCTCCAAGAAAAATTAGAGTAAGGATGAGTAAAACCGATGAAGGATATGTTCTTGTGTCTCCATATACTGACGAAGTAGAACCGGCAGTACTTCCAGAAAAAGATACTAAAAAAATATCCGACAAAGTAGAAGAACCAGCTAAAGAAGCACCAAAGAAAGAAGAACCAGCTAAAGAAGCACCAAAGAAAGA